>QMNM01000131.1 GCA_003647765.1 Candidatus Cloacimonadota bacterium | reverse complement strand
TCTTTTGTCATTGTTTTTTACAAATATATTACTCCTAACCGTGAAACCCGACTCGAGTTCAAAGAACCCGAGTCGAGTTTCTGCGAAAAAAATCCCGTAGGCATGAAATAATTATAGCAATAATTACAATAGCAAATCATAGCTCCATAGGAGCGATATAAATGACTTTAGTTTATGAACAATTAAGATTAACCCATATATTCTACGCAAAAGCCAACAATTTAATCCTATATGGTTTTTATTTAGACAATGTCTATTTATTTTTCCTTAAATCTATTGCCAGCTTTGACAAAATCATTTTCCCATTCTGGCTCTAACAACTTCTCAAGTTCTTTGTCATATTCAATCATCTGCTGATGGTATTCTTCACTATGTAGAGCTTCTTCTGCTGGCTTATCTATTGGCTTAACAGCATACTTCTTTGTAATTTCACAGAATTCTTTATGATGATCTCTGATAATACAAGGCATTATTCTATTTCCAACCTCTTCTTTATTTTTCAGATATCCGTATCTTTTCTGCCATTTTCTGATATCCTTAAAATATTGAGCTTCTAAAACAGTATTCAAATTCCCACCATTTTTATAAACTTCACAGATGTTTACAGGAGAATAAGGGATAAATGCACAAGGAGTTACATCTCCATCCCATTGAATATAGAGATAGCCGCCTCTTCTGCCACTTGCAATACATCCACTTGCCATATATCCATTATTCCAGAAGTCCATATAGTCATAGCCCTGTTTTTCATTGATTTCCTTACCTCTTTGATATAGATAAAGCCGTTGTTCAGGGGTTATCATATAATCAAAATCAATTCCTCTTCCAATAGGCATATATTGGAATAACCAACCATATATTGCTTTCTGCTTTTCATAATAGAAATCAATAAACTCATCAGATACAATTGTTTCAGCATTCTTTCGTGTAGCAGTTACAGAAATACCAAAAAGCACACCTGCTTCTCTCAAATTTTCAAATGCAGACAGTATTTTTTTATACACACCCTTACCTCTTCTCTCATCAGTTTCCTTTTCAAATCCTTCTATAGAAATTGCAGGAGTTGCATTACCTAACTCAGCTAACCTTTGCGCATTTTTCTTATTTATTAGAGTTCCATTCGTATAAATAAGGAAGAACTGGTCATTATGTTTTTCCATTATGTCAAATAAGTCCTTGCCATTGTCATTCCACAAAAATGGCTCTCCACCAGTAACAACAGTAAAATAGCTATTCCACAACTTTTCTTTTTCTGTCATTATCCTGTCAACAGTATCCCAACTTAGTTTAGCAAAAACGCCCTTATGGCTAGCCGCATAGCAACCTGTACATTTCAGATTACACTTCTGACCAGGCCCAATAACAAGGAAAGTCGGTATCTCTCTTCCTTCCTGTTCATAAGCTTGTACTCTGGTTTCCGCGCCATTGAATATGATATGTTCAACCAGATTTTTAACAAGTTTTTTTTGAACATTTTTAGCAATCAAATTCTCATCTATTCGCTTGTCTACATTCTTTAGAAGATTGTGAAAGAAGCAGTAATGAGCATACTTTTCCGCTGGAAAATTAGTATCACTCTCCTTGTCCAGCAATTTTCTAACTTTATTATCAATCATAGGAATGGCTACTTTTCTTATAGAGTTATTATTAACTAATTTTATTAGTAATTCAATTATTCCTTGTTTTGTTAGTTCTTTTGGACTTTTCATCTTTTTCTCCTTTCACTTTTTATAATTCATAAAATTCCCATTATTAACTCGTCTTTACTTTGAGATAGATTTAATCATTGTCCATTTGGTAAGTAATAAAGTTTTGTAATGTTAATATCTTCTATATCATCGCCTTTGTTGATATGAAGTGTTCGTGGGATTGTAAATCCAAGTGTATCTAGGTCGCCATAATAGCCAATTCTATCGGTATCCATATCAAAGATAATGTTATTGTTAACATCATCTATTGCTGCTACATAATGGTCGCCAGCACTCACCTCAACCATCGTATAATCTCCATTTGAATTTGTTATCATACCATTAGAAAGTGAAAGCCCATCGCTTACGGAATTTCCTGCTTCAAGTAGGATAACATACGCACCTGAAACCGCCGCTCCTTCATTGGTTACTTTTCCAGAAATGGTCGTTGTGAGTTTTTTTACAGTATCTTCACAACTAATTATTACGATTGCTAAAATCAGTGCTATAGCAAATACTCCTTTTTTCATTTTGACTCCTTTATTTCAAAAGTTTTGTAAAACCTTTTACTTTCAAATTAACATAACTTTTTATTTACAAAGAAATACAGCTTATAGAGAATCCCAGAAATCCTGCCGAGATTTCATAATAAATCAATTTCTGGTATGTAAATTTTTCTCATATGTTCTGATTTTTGAATCAAATTCTTTACATAAATTACATCTTTTGTTTTCATTTTCATAATCTCAGCAATCTCGGAAATCTCCCATCCCTTTTCTAATGCTAATAAAATTAAATCTAATTTCTCATAAGGAATTCCTATTGCCTGTTCATCAGTAATACCTGGAATAATATCAGGAGAAGGACTCTTTTCTATAATATTTAAAGGGATATTTAAATATTCTGCAAGCTCTCTCACCTGTGTTTTATATAAGTTCAAAAGCGGCATAATATCAGTCGCATCATCACATCCATACTTCACAAAAAATCCAATCTTATATTCAGTTTTGTTTGCCGCACCAACAACTAACCTATTTTCAAGTTCTGCATAGAGATAAAGTAATATCATTCTCAATCTGTGTTTTATTCTATAATAAGCATTGCCTTTTTTAAGATAAGTCCCAAATTCTTTATCCTTAAAACCCATAATGCTATCTGAGAGAGGTGTATTCCCTGTCTTTCGTTCATAAAAATTATAAGCTTTTCTAACTATAGCTCCTTTTGTTTTTTCAGGAAATGGAAGTTTGTTTAGTGGAAACAATTTATATACTGCTAAATTTTTTAGAAATGGACTTATATTAATCAATCTCGTTTCAATATTCAATCCCTTGGCAAAATCCAGAGCATGCTTTATGTGTACTTTTTTTGAGTCCTTATCAGGCATAATTAGAGCCAAAACTTTTTCTGAGCCAATTGCTCTTTTACATAAAGTAGCAACAACTGCTGAATCAATGCCTCCACTCAGCCCTAATATGACTCCTTCCCTTTCTAATTTTTCCGTGTAATCTCCTATGAAATTCTCTAAAAAAATAGATAAGTTTTTTGGCTCAATTTTCATTAACAATTTAAGTCTTTCCCTGTCCATTCGTGTTACTTCGTTACTGTTTTCCATTAAAAACTTACTTTCACTTTGAAATAAATTTCATCGTTATCTTTCACATTATTAAACATATTATTTCCTTTTCCATCAAGAAAGTAAGCACCTGTAATTATTTCTACATTATCAGATGGATAATAAATTATTTCTGGATTAGCGACAAAACTATAGTTATTTTGCCAATCATCCCAATCAGTTATAGAAATTGCTCCATCAATTGGAACAAGTTTTCAACTCATCTTCATCATTAAGTAAGAGATTAAACGCGAACCAAACGCTTCTCATCACCTTTTTGATACATCTTCATTTCTCTGGTCTTTTCATCGCCATTTTTGTCAACCAATGTCATTTTAATTGACATCTCTTGATCCTTTGGTGCATTTACGACTGCATCCGCATTTTTTACAATATCTTCTGCTTTAAGAGCTTGGGCATGAACCGAGATACTTGCTCCAATTAAAAGCAGAAGTATTGTAATGGTTATTGCCTGTTTTTCATTTTGGTTCCTCCATATTTCATTTATTTTTATTGAAAGTTGCATGAGCAGATTTATAACCTTTTTCAATTATTTCCTTTGCTTTATAAAAATCAAAACGACCAGCAAAAGTGATGTTCGGTTCAATCAAAATATCAGGTTTGTATAATTTTATAGATAACTCTATTAATTTTTGTTCAGCAATATGAACCGATTGATTAAATATCTTTTTCAATCCAGGTATGTCTTGTTTTTCCTTATGTGTTAAAAACTTTTTTAACCATTTATGGTCAATACTTAATTCTTCAAGTTTTCTTTGTAAAATTGATTTGATTTCTGGAAGATGAGAAGAATTCTGTGAGTCGTAATAATTATCAACTTTACTTGTTTTATTTAAAGATGGCATTACATTTACAGCAATAATAAATTCTGCGCCCATTTTGCGAACAACATCAATTGGTAGAGGATTGGCAATACCTCCATCAACAAGAATAATATCGTTATGAATTACAGGTTTAAAAATAATCGGTATAGAAATGCTGGCTCGTATTGCATCAACTAAGTTTCCTTCATTAAAAATAACTTCATGACCTGTAATAATATCAGTTGCTACTGCGGAAAAAGGTATTTTTAGATTTTCAATTTTTTTATCTCCAATTAAAGATATTAAAAATTCTTTCACTTTTAAACCGCTTATAAGACCTGATTTTGGAATAGTTGGAAAAAAGAATTTTACTGATGTGGCTAAATCAATTTTAAGAGCAATATCTTCAATTTCCTCTATGCTTATTCCCGTAGTATAAATCCCACCAATCAAAGCACCGATACTTGTTCCTGCAATAACATCTATTTTTATATCCATTTCTTCTAAAAGTTTTATCACGCCAATATGAGCCAATCCTTTTGCAGAACCGCTGCCAAGAACCAAACCCACTTTTTTCTTTTTAAGGTGCTTCATTAAATTTAATTTTCGTTCCATAATTATTCCTTCATTTTTTATCTTTAAAGTTTTTCAATCGCTTCTTAATTCCAGATTTAATCCCATTTACATTTTTTAATGCAATATGCTCTAAATCTCCGATGAAAGAAGCATGTGTAATCAGAAGTAATGATGGCAAAATGTTATGCAAGCAGTAGCACTAATTACCATTGTAAGAGCAATTAGCCAGCCGAATCTTTGCATCGGCACAATACTTCCTAATAAAAGAGTCAGAAAACCTACCATTACAGAAAAAGCATTAATTATGATGCCTTTCACCTGTTGTCTGCAAAGTTGTATCAAGAGCATTCTCTACACTATTCCTCTTGCCAATCTCAAAATGGAAATCAAGCCCCAGATGAATGACTTGAATTGTCAGCAAAATAAACACTAATCCAATAGCAAAAATAAGACTGTATGTCTGGACTGAATCCCCTGCATCAAGTAGTATAACATACGCACACGAAACAGGTTCCCATTCATTGGTTACTTTCCCGGAAATAGTTGTAGTAATCTCCTTTACGACATCTTCGCACCAAATCATTACAATGGCTAAAACAAATACCAGCACAAACAATTTTTTTTTCATTTTGATTCAAGGAATTTAATCGCGAACTCATACAAACTTAACAAACTGACGCAGACTTAATTAAAAATCAGAAATACAGAATTATAAATTA
>QMNM01000130.1 GCA_003647765.1 Candidatus Cloacimonadota bacterium | reverse complement strand
GTATAGTTATTACTATTACTTTGTCAAATTAGGCTGCAGCTATGTAATACTATCTTGTTAAAACTCCGTAGGTCAATACACAGATCAACTTGATCTTACAGGATTTGTATGATCATACAGGATTTATAATCCTGTATCTCACTAAATAAAACACCATTACATAATGTGTTAAGATCAATAAGTATAAAATGTAAAAATTATTCTATTCTTGATCCTTGGCGTGGCATCAATACTCACACTTCTGTAACTTGACAGAGTAAAATTAGTGGTAAAAAATAAATAAAATATGGAGGAATTAGTTAATGGCAGCAATTTATATTAGTAAAAAAGTAAGAA
Source organism: Candidatus Cloacimonadota bacterium (assembly GCA_003647765.1). Taxonomy (GTDB): domain Bacteria; phylum Cloacimonadota; class Cloacimonadia; order JGIOTU-2; family B8-G9; genus B8-G9. The sequence continues at coordinate 5,113 of QMNM01000130.1, read as the reverse complement.
ATATTATACTTATCGGTGTAACATTGTTTTCTATAATAATTGGTATATCCAAATCAAATATTCTTAAAACTTTTATTTCAAAACCCAGTACAGCAGTTCACAGAAAGACTAAAGCAGATAAGATATTTGCGTCTTCTGACTATGAGACCAATATTAACCTAGTTTATCAAATCAAAGAAACTGAAAAAACCAATAACTTTGCCAAGGCAGATAAACAAATTCGTAATATTATAGACAAATACCAGTTAGGTACTCGTTTCAATAAACATTCTGCCTCATATTCAGATTATATTTTAGAGATACCAAAAGATAAATATGATGAAGTATTAAATGAATTAACTACTAACCCGAAACCAGCTTCACAGGAGTTGGTTACAAATAGTGGAACTGATACGAAGAATTTAGAAAAAGAGGTAGAGAATCTAAAAGAGACGGAAAAGGTATATCTAAGGCAATATAAAAATGAGCGTCTAACACCAAGACAGATTAGAGAGATACAGGTGAATATTAGTCTTGTTGGAAGTAAAATTGATTCATTACAAAAAATAATACAAGAACGAAATAGAAGAAGGGATTTTGTGTTAGCGCGAATTCAGATGACTAAGTTACTACAACCCAGCTCAATGAAAGGACAATTAACTAGATTTAAATCATTCTTAGGATGGACAGCAGTAAGCTTTATTATTAGTTTAATTGCACTTACTGCTATGTATGGCATTTATATAATTATGGATAAATTATTAGTAACCGCTGGTGTTAAGACAAAAGTATCTGCAAGTAGATACGGATATAAATATGGTAAATACGGTTACGGTGGATACAGTGGCTATGGAAATTACGATTATGGTAGTTCTGGCTATGGTGAGAAAAAACGCAAGGTAATTAAAAAATATATCAGGAAAGATGCTAAACCAGAAGAGGATGAAGGAGAAGAAGAAAAGAATAATGTAGATAAGGAGAATAGGTGAGTTTATATTGGATAATTGGTGGAATAATATGCATTTTCTTGGAGATATTTTTTCACGGTTTTTTTTTCCTTAGTACAGGAATTTCTGCCATTATTAGTGCTTTAATTATTGTAATTTTTCCCACAGTATCTTTCTTGCAAATAATTATAGTTTTTGTTATTTTATCTATACTAATACTTTTGCTGCTTCGCAAAATATTTATAAAAAGGATACATTATTTAGATAAAAATTACAAATTATAATACAAATTTCATAAGTAGTTATCAATATATTTTCTTAGTTTTTGGAGACCTTCTCTTCAAAGAAAGCTCTTTAATTCCAGTTTTGAAGAGCTGGACTCCATAGCAAAAAACATAACTTCTTCTTTGATATTTACTTATATTTACTTTGTCAGATTACAAAAGCGAAACCAACATGCTAAGAAAAGCGTTCTAAAGAGCCATATTCAAAAGAGGATTTAGTGTTCTTTTATTGATTTACCCCGTGAAATAGAACCATTTTTATTAATCTTCTGGCGTTTATTTTAAGTTATTTCACGGTGTGAAGCTTCGATGTTTACACCGTCGCAACCTAAAATCAAAAAAATAGGAGGAATAGTGCCACATCATAAGTCCTGTGAAAAACGATTACGCTCTGATGCTAATAAAAGAGAAAGGAATAAATTTGTAAAAAAAACAATAAGGACATCTATAAAAAACTTCAAAGCATTGGATTCAAAAGCAGAAATGGAAAAATTGCTTCCTAATATTTACGCTTTACTTGATAAAGCAGTAAAAAAAGGAATCATTCATAAAAATAATGCTTCACGAAGAAAGTCAAGAATTGCAAAGCTTGCAGCTCAACAAACTCAATAGGCGAGATAATGTCATCTCGCCTTAATTTTAGCATATCAAAAATTATTAGCCACAAATAACACGAAGAAATTTGACAAGCATCAAAAAATAAATATTTTAATTCGTGGCTTTATTATGAATAATTTTCTACAAAGACATTTCTATCTGAAATGGATTCTTTCAGGAGTTGTTATGAAAAAAATAAGTATCTTAATACTATATCTAACATACTCGCTTTTATTATTTGGAGCAAATGTTCAGAAAATTAAATCCACAGAAGATCAGATAGTCATACAATTTTACTTGGAAGATTATAAAATACGATATGATAATGAGTTTGCTTTTATCAGTTCTGACAATTGTTATTTTCCGGGTGAGCCAGGTGAGCCGATGCTGCCTGTGATAGAATTTAGCTTTGCTCTTCCTGAAAATGGCAGATACGATTATTATGTAAAACCAGGGAAAAGCGAGTCCATAACGCTTTCCAAACCGATTGCCCCTTTACCAAAAATTATCCCAGATGAAGAGACATCTAAATATGTTTATGAAATAAATAGAGAAAAGTATAGTAAGTTTTTAGCAGCTGAACTGATTACAACGAAAGACCCAATCCTTTGGAGACATTTCATTTTAGGCACTATATTCATTCATCCTTTTAAATATGTAAATGGAAAACTACAAGTGCAAAAAGAATTCCAATTGACAATCAATATCAAAGGGAATAAAGAGAAAAAATTTTCTTATGAAAAATCAGAGTTTGAGAATGTCTACAAAAATGTGCTTATTAATTATGACATTGGGAAAAATTGGATGATTAAATGCGATAAGCAAGTTCCGAGTTCACCTTTCGCCTGTGCAGATAGATGGTTCAAGATTCCAATTACACAAGATGGTATTTACGAGATTACTAAAAATCAATTAAAAAATGCTGGAATATTTGTAGATGATTTAGATCCTCAAACTATAAGAATTTTTAATGCTGGCGGCTATTGTCTGGACAAGGACTACAATTATCAGGAATTGGAATTAAAAGAAATCCCTATTTATATTACTGGTGAAGCTGATGGCTCTTTTGATAACAGTGATGTTATTTACTTCTATGCTCGCGATACTGATGGCTGGGAAGTTAATAAAGAATATGGACTATATTATAATCCGTACACTTCTGACAATATTTATTGGCTGACTTATAATACTAGTTTTGCAGACCCGCCCAAAAGAATAGAGATCAATCAAACTACAAGCACATCATCTGATTCTGCTGATAGCTATTTACATACTGAACATTTTGAGGAGAATAATATCAATGAAGATGGAGAGGACTTTTATTGGTATTGGACTACATTATATAATAACAATTCTTATAACTATAATTTCAATGTGGATAAAATAGACAATTCTAAAGAACAACAAATTACTGTAAGAGTGCAACCAAAAGCTTCTAATGCGCAAGTCAAACTTTATGTTAATAATATTCTTACTGCTAATGTTACGCTCAGCTCTTCAGCAAGTGAAATCAATTGTGTAATTGACAATATGAAAGAGGGGAATAATACATTAAGAATAGAGATATTTAATAAAGATATTTATCTTGATTATTACGAAATTGAATACTATCGCACTTATGATGCTGAACATAAAGCACTGAAATTTACACTGCCAGAAACAAATCAGGTATTTGAGATTGCACTAAAAAATGTAGATGAAACTAAGTTCAATCTTTTTAAGGTCTATGATTTTGACAATGTTAAACGAATTACAGATTATCAAAGAGTTGGCAATAATATTACTTTTGTTGATAGTATTGGAGATGATGATTATAATTATTGGGCAGTTTCAAATGGAGCTTATTTAACACCATCACAAATTGTTGAGGACAATCTGTCGGATTTACGCACTAATATTAGTGCTGTTGATATGATAATTATAACGCCAGAAGAATTTTATAACCAATCTGAGGAATTAGCTCAATTCCATAGAGAATATAATGATATTATTGTAAAGACAATAAAATTGCAAGATGTATATGATGAATTTTCCTGGGGACTGATTGACCCGATAGCTATTAGAAATTATATGAAATACATAAAGTCATATTATAATGGTGAGTTAGTAGATTATCTGCTTTTAGTAGGTGATGGTTCAGTAGATTTTCGTAATTATTCAGGAGAACTAAGAAATGCGAATAAAATACCGCCTTTCCAAAAAGCAACAGTTGTATCTGATGATTATTTTGTCTATTTAACACAAGCATCAGAGCCGGAAATTATGATTGGACGATTGCCTTGTCAAACAACGGATGAATTACAGATTATTATTGACAAGATAATAAATTACCATTTAGATCCAGAATTTGGATTCTGGAAAGACAGAGTATTATTTGTTGCTGATGATAATTTCAAACAAGGAAAATATTCGTATAATGAGATGATGCATACAACTCAAGCAGAAACTGGGACAAATATGTTATCCCATTTTTTTGAGATGAATAAAATATATGGAATTGAATATCCATTGGATGAATTTTTGAATAAGCCACTTGCCCGAAGGGATGTTATTACCACATTTAATGATGGCATTATTCTATTTTATTATATTGGTCATGGTGGTTATGATTTACTTGGAGATGAAGAATATTTTAGAGCAAGTCGTGATATTTCCCAACTTCATAATGGGAATAAGCTTGCCTATTTTGTGGCTGCTTCCTGTGATGTAGGACATTTTGATGCTTTTACTTATGAATCTATGGCTGAAATGATGTTGAGAGTTAAAGATAAAGGTGCAATTGCTTCTTTTGCTGCTACCAGAGGATGTAGTGGAGAGTCAAACACAACTCTTTGCAATGATATGAATAAGTATATAATAAATAATGGTTACTCGTTAGGTAATGCAATTGTAAGTGCTAAATCTGAAAATTCTGGCATTGCTGGGAATAATAGGTTTTATGTTTTATTAGGCGACCCACTTACTTATTTACAATTTCCTCATTCGTATCAGTTCGCGAGTGCAAAAGATTTAGATAGCTTAAAGGCCAGACAGACAGTTAGTATTCACGGTAGCATTGATGATAGTAATTATAATGACAAAACATACATAATTGTCTATGATACAAATTATGCCGCAGAATATGTATATCAAATAGGCAATGTTTCTTATGTATATTCATACACAAAGACGGGCAAACCAATATATCGTGGCTATGTGTCTGATTCTCTTGGAAATTATACTGGCACATTTATTGTGCCTGACGATATTTATGGCGGCAATCAAGGCAAAATTATTGGCTATAGTATCAACTCTAATAAAACTTCT
>QMNM01000129.1 GCA_003647765.1 Candidatus Cloacimonadota bacterium | reverse complement strand
TTAGCCCACAACTTCAGTTGTGGGTAAGAGGACTCAATAAATCCATTTTAACCATTTTAATGGTTTTTAGGGTAAACTCATAATTTCTAATGAAAATTTATTTTTTCTTTAAGAATACCATCAAATTGTGTGGCTGTTTTAATTCACTTATAAAATCCGTAAATTTTTTATAATTATCAATACTAATCAGGCATTCTGGAATATTTATCTGTCTAATTAAAGTCAAATTTCCATTCGTACTTTCTTTAAATTCCAATTTATATTCTATCTGACAATTTTCTAACTTTAAATTTTTATAAACATCCTTTGCTGGTTTTATCAACGTAAAATCCTTTGTAATATTTTCAATAATGAATTTTTCTTTTATAGAGAAATTCTTATAAATTTGGAAAGGTGTTTTTCGTTCTTTGGCTCCAGATTTTATAGGAATTGTTTCACCAGGCAATTTAAAATAGATAAAATCACCTTGATTGATAAAGAAGTTGCTAATATCACATTTGTAATGAATAATCAGAGCTTTGCCTAAATCTTCAATATTCTCAAAGTAAGGTCCATCAGTAATAATAGACGATTTATCTTTTAGCCGTTGCGAAAACCATATTTTTCGCTTTTGTTCTGTCTCATTGCGAAATCGTGTTCTATATTTATAATCCTGTGGACCAAAATAAGCAATAAAATAATCTATACTTGCATCCTCTCCATTATTATCTAATTTGCACCCGATTGTTTTGTCTATAAAAGAAATACTCTTTGGATAATCAACTATGTCTTGATTATAGTTATACTGTTGAAATTGCGGCTTTTTCTTTCCAATAATCAAATTACAACTTTCAACACCTGCATAGCCAAATCTCATATCATCCTTCCCAGGATATATAAGTATACCATCCCAAAACACAACAAGATTCTCTATGAAATTTCTTACAGCATTGTTTCGCTGAAATGGACTAAATCTCTCAGCTTTATTTAAAACGATTGCTGGATAACAGTCATTTATATCAGACATATTAGCCATTGCAATAAAAAGAGCAGTTAAATCCCGAGTGCTTCCATATTTCTGTTGGAATATCTTTTCCAATGGTTGTGGATTGAAATCTTGTTCTGTAATATCAGATTCCTTGTCCAAAAAATTATTAGCAATATAATCGTAAATAGCAAATATCTTGTCCCTGTCTGACTGTTTATTTCTTGTGATTTCTCTGGCTTTATCCTCAATTTCTCTGTTTCTATATATCCCTTTTTTGAATCTGTCAAACAGGAAATTACTCATCTGCTTCCAATTTTTTGCTGTACTATACACAATTGGACAGCCAGTAATCATATAAGAAGGGGCATTCTGTTCGTCTGGTATCAGTTCGGAATTTTTTATCACCCATTTGTATGAAATAATATTACCATTTTTTTCTTTTGTAAATTTTAGGTTATCCAAATCTCTTTTATAATCATAATATATTTTTATTTGCTTTGGGCTGTTGATAGTGAAATGTTTTTCTAAAAATGGATTTTCTTCCATTAGATGTTCAACGCCACTAATAAATTCTTTGCGATGATTTTTTAATGTATAGTTAACTATAATAAAATAGCCCGGTTCAATACCTGGAAAATTTATTATCTTTTCACGGAAATTGATATAATCAGGAGAAATTAAGGTAAGATAATGTTCTGAATCGTGTATTGCTTCTGGTGGAAGTGGGATTTTTTCACCTTCTTGATTAACTGTAAAACAATCACCTAATTCTATACTTTCATAATCAGCATTATAGATGAACTTTACATCCGAGTATCGTTTTTTGCCTTTATAAGTCAGTACTTTTTTGATATAGAACACTTCATAAGTATATGTGGTGTCAGGATTGATATTTAATTGAATATCAGTAAGCACATTTATTGCCGTAGCATTGGGATATTTATCTAATCCTGGAACATTTTTGGTGTAATCTTTATAATTTGGAATGGCGAATAACTGAATTGTAATCAAGAAGAATAAGCAAATAATAGCTCTTCTCATTATTTTCTCCTCTTTTTAAATTTTTCAATTTGCTGGATTGACTTACTTCTGTCCAATGATATACAACTTCTCTAATTGTTCCAATCTGCCTAATTCAGCTTTTAATGGTAGAAAATCCTCCTGTCTAAAATGAATTCTATCCACAGAAAAACTGCAACTAAATATTAGCCGTGTGTTATCTTCTCTAAAATTATGCTCTTTTGTTAAACTGAATCCTTTATAATCAATAGAATGTATCTCTGGCAAAGATATATTAACAAAAGATGATGGCAATTTTATATCCTCTATGATATTTACACTAAAAGTGTTAGGCAATTTGAAAGGATATTTTCGTTCACTTAACTGAAAAGCATTAAGTTGATAACCATAAATAAAAGATAAAGATAATTTGCTCGCTTCTAATGGGATAAAGATAAAATTCCCTTGTTCTTCAACATAGTTTGGAATTGTGAAATGTGTATATATTGAGATATTTTCATTCTTATTATTAGGGTCTGTAATTGTATAATCTATAAGTTCTGCAAGTGCATGAATAGTAGCGATTTTTTGTTCAATCATTTCTTTCTTTTTTTCAGGTGTCATTCTCATAAGACGACTACGAATGAAAGTATCGCCAAGTCCGGAATATACGATTTTTACTGAACAATTCGCATTTTTATTTTTATCAACATCAATATTTATATTGATAGTAGTGTTATTGCGTGAACAAGGCGATATTGGGATTATTCTGAGCGTATCGCCTTGTTCTGATGCAATAATATATGAAGAGTCCTCTTCATATTGAGGTAGATAATCCTTTGTATTTTCAGAAGTCGGGTCAAAGAAATATTCTGGCTTACCATTTTCGTCATAAGTTACAGTAATAGCGTGATTAAACCACATCACAGGTGCAACAGGATTTAATTGATAACCTGCTGAAATAAGAATTGGGTCAGATGGAATTCCAGCAAGTCGGAACATTGCTACTAATAATGCGGCTTTATCTCTGCAAACTCCACCACGAGTTGAGAAAGTATATGTTACATCGTGTGGCTCAAGTCCAGGGCGATTTTTCTCTTTATCTACTCCAAGATAGCGAATTTTTTGTGCAGTCCAATAGAAAATTTTGCTAATCTTTTCCTCTTTTGTTTTAGCATCCGCAATCAATTCATCAACCTTTGCTTTCATCTCGTCATCTGTCTCTAAATGTGGAGCAACTAAACTATAATACCATCTTGAAATATCTTTCCAATTATCAACTGTTGTCAGCATTATGTAATATGCAAATTTATCATCATTTTCCATATTTGGCTCATAGATTATATGTGGAGCACAATCTATATCCCAGCAGTAAATCTTTCTATCTTCATCCTCTCTTTGAGCAAATTCCACAAAGCCATCTTTTTCATTTATATGATGAATATTTAGTTTAATACTTTTGGGTAGATTGAGTTCATAATATTCTTTCAATACAGGTGAATAATGTTCCACAGAAATTCTATCAAAGAAATTATCTTCCATTCCTGTATTATGACTTATTCTTGTTTGCACAGTATGGATAATATCGTCTACATTCAAGTCAGGCAATTCTCCTGTCAATGTCCATCTCGTTTCACTATAAATATTAGCAGATTTCATAAAAGCATTTTGGGTTAGTTTTAGTATTTCATCTGGCTCAAATGATACTCTCTTACCATCAGGTTTAATAATTTCAATTTGATTAACAATAACAGTATCATACATAGAATTATACCAGAATCTAACAGTGTTCCATCGTTTTGCTTTTTCTGTAAGGATTTTGCGATAACTATCATATTTGTAAGTTCCCAAACAATGTTCATCAAGATAGATTTGAGTATTTTCAATTGAAATTTGGTCTGCTTCTGGAAAGTCAGAACTTTTTACCTCTGAAAGCATTTGAAAAGCAATATCATAATCAATATACTTTGCAATAACCAAAGATGATACAGAGATTATTACAAGTAAAGCAAGAATAAATTTTTTCATAAAAGCCCTCCAACTTTTGTTGAAATTTCATAAACTGAGTCAGAGTTCGTAAAATTTTTAATTATCATTTTGAGCCACAAATTAACACGAATATTGTGTAAATTCTTTCCTTTTTTCGTGTCCATTTGTAACTAATTTACGCCCTACGCATTACGCACTACGCCCTACGCATTACGCATTACGCATTACGCACTACGGGCTAACCTTAACAATTTTTTCTGTTTCTAAAGCAATCATTAGTTCTTCATTTGTAGGTATTTTTAATAAATGGACTTTAGAATTTTTTCCGGTAAAATCTATAATTCCATTTACAAACTGATTATTTTTATCTTCATCCAATTCTATTCCTAAATAATCCATTTCTGACAGAGTCATTTTTCGTAGTAAAGGCATATTTTCGCCGACTCCGCCTGTGAAAATAATTGCATCTATTCCATTCAAGACGCCAATGTATGCTGAAATATATTTTTTTAATCTATATGCATAAACTTTAAGAGCGAGTATTGCTTTTTCGTTATTCTCTTCTACTTTTTGCTCTATTATTCTCATATCATTACTAATTTCTGATAATCCTAACATTCCACTTTTTTTATTTAGTATCGTATTTACTTGAGATATAGACATATTGAATCTTTGCATTAAATGTAAAGGAATTGCAGGGTCTATATCCCCACATCTTGTTCCCATAACCAAACCTTCTAATGGTGTAAATCCCATAGAAGTATCCACTGATTTTCCTTTATTTATAGCTGTAATAGATGCGCCATTTCCTAAATGACAGGTAATTAGCTTTAATTCGCTGATTTTTTCACCAATGTATTCTGCGGCTTGGTGTGCAACATAAAGATGTGATGTACCGTGAAATCCATATTTCCTTATTTTATACTCTCTATAAAATTTCAGTGGTAATGCATATAAATATGCTTGTTTAGGCATTGTTTGGTGGAAAGCAGTATCAAACAAACCACATTGTGGTGTGTCTGGAAATAATTTCTGACAAGCTTGTACACCTTGTATATTTGAAGGATTATGTAATGGGGCTAATTCTATACACTTCTTTAATACATCTATTACTTTTTGTGTGATTTTTACTGAATTAGAAAATTCTTCACCACCATGAACTAAACGATGACCTATAGCATCAATTTCACTTACATGTTTTATCTCACCTATATCATTATTACAAAGATAATCTGTAATCATTGCTATGGCTTGTTCATGATTAACAATCTTTACCTCTTTCTTACATATATTTACTTTATCCGTCTTATATGTAAAATAAGAGATATTCTCTCCGATTCTTTCAGCGATTCCTTTAGCAAGTATTTTCCTGCCTTCCATTTTAAATAATTGATATTTAACAGACGAACTACCGCAATTTAATACTAAAATTTTCATATAATTATCCTTTCAATAAGAACAAGAGTTCAAGAAATCAAGAGTTCAAGAAATCAAGAAATCAAGAAAT
>QMNM01000128.1 GCA_003647765.1 Candidatus Cloacimonadota bacterium | reverse complement strand
TATTTTAAATTCTGAATCAAGCAAATTGTACCCCTGATTTGATTGTCTAAGTTTAATATAATACTTATCTTCTTTATTTTTAATACATCTTGGCCAATATCCATATATCTGTTTAGGAATATATTCTTTTCCTAACCTTGGAATTTCTAATTCTTCACTATTCAAAGCCATCGAATAATCAATTTTATATCCTGGATCAAAATAGAATCTGCTATTAAATTCTTGTTCAGCCCAAGCGTGATTATAGTAAATAGCAATATCTTCTGTATTCTTTTTGTATTTATCATAAAAATCTAAAAATTTTTTACTTTGCTTGATGAAGTTCCAATTTGCTACATTTTCAAGCAATTTATTTTGTAGTATCTTTTTCTTGTTAATTTTCTTAGCTTTCAATATGTTTTTCAAGCATTTTTCAATATCATCATCAGGATATTTGTAATTGATTATTTCAACTTGGTGTAAATAATCTGGCTGTCTTCGGCTCACAACAAAAATCAAACTGGAAGTGGGAATTGGCCTATTTTGCTTTAATCCTCTGCCTACAAACATCTTACCTGAAAATGTGATAATCTTCTCAATTGTTGTGAATTTTGCTAAATGATAACGAACTACATCTAAATCACCGGCAGTTAAAAGCGTCTGCGGAATAATATAACAAAGCCGACCATTGTCTTTTAATAATGCAATTCCAAGTGCAATAAAAAAAGCATAAAGGTTTGGCTTTGGTGAATACTTTTTATGATTATCAGGTGTGCTATGAAGATTTACTCCATAAATATCATTAAGTTTAATTTTCTTTTGTTTCATTAAATCAAAAACTAAAACACCCTGTTTTGAACATTCATTATAACTAACATAAGGCGGATTTCCTACTACATAATCAAATCTATATCGTGAAATTTTTGGCTGATTTTCCAAACTCTTCTTCATATCTTTAAGGTCATCTTCATCTCTAATATAACTCTCATATCCAAGATTTAACTCTCTTGTGAAAAGTTCTATCTGTCCATTATTCCTTTCATAAGCAACATCCATATCATTTATTGTATTTCGTAAGGCTGTGTTCATAAACTCTGTTATACTGTCTTTGGTCTTAAATACCTTTATCTTTTTCTCAATGGGATTATTATATCTTTCATTTATTATAAGTGGAAGCATTCTCATTATTATACTCATCTCCGCAAGATAAAGTGGAAACTCCGCAATGTCCAATCCAAATACATTTTCGTTTATAAGTTGTTCAATCTTTTTAGATGATTTTAATGAGTCATTCGGAATAGCATCAATTATATTCCGAACTGCACTATAAAGGAAAGTCCCGCTTCCACAAGATGGGTCAATCAATGAAATATTATTTTTATCTAATCTATTCTTTATCTCTTTTGGAGTATAACCAACCTGTTGTAACATAAAGTCAACTACAGCAGGGTCAGTAAAATACTGTCCTTTCTTTTTATCCGAATATAAATCTTTCAGATAATTCTCATAGATATAGCCAAAGATTTCAGTTCGAACATTAGCAAAATTATATCGTTTTATAAAAATGAATATATCGAGCCAGGGGGTTACATCAGATAGTTCATTTTGTGGTTTTAGAAGAAGGCCCTCTAATGTCCTATTGATAAAGTCCTGCTCTTTGATAAATGGGCGGTAAATATTTTTTGAAATCTGCCTACTTATCCCTTTGATTTTCGTTAAAATATCACCATAAACTTCGGTTTGTAAATCTTTGCAAATTCTCTGCAATCTTGTTTGGAAATCATTATTGAAGTTTTCAAACTCATTATCAACCAAAGTCTTATAAAGGATAAATTGGATTATATATGCATAAGTAATTTCAACTGCTTTCTTTCCGCTTTCCTTCTCACCAAGTTGCTCAAAATATCCTTTTAAATTTAACTTGTTTTTGAAACTCTTAATTAGTGTAGTAATATCCTGAAAGAAATCTTGCCTTTGTTTTTCTAATGACAAATCTTCCTCAAAGAATTTTAGTTGCCCGACCTTCTCAAAAAATTGTAAATAATAGTTCTTTGGTTGGATGTATTCATTCCAAAATTCTAAAAACTCACCTGTCTTTTTCAGTATAGTATCAATGTTAAATTCTCTGACAGGTATTTTATTATTATAAAAAATCCACTGATTGCCATCTGTTAATAATCCATATTTCTTTTCCCACACGCGTTGATAATCAAATAATTGTTGTTTTCCTGCTTTGATATTTCCATATCTTTCTATTTCGACTGGAATAATCCTTTCAGAATCAATAAAAATTATCACATCTGCTCTTTTGAATTTTTTGGCTTTTTCTTCTAAAAATTCATTTATCCTATTTTCGTTTGGAGTTGAGAGTGCACCTTTTTTTAGATTTAGAACTTCTGGTGAATTCAATACTTCTTTAACAAATCTTTGGACTCCTGAACCTACTTCTTGTGTTCTATATTCCTGTTGCTCACTTTGCCAAAGATTTTTAAGTTCTTTCTTACTAAAGGACATATTATCTCTCCTAAATATAGTTTATCTAATTCCTATCCAAGAATTTTTGTTGTCAAATAAATATGTATTTATTGGTAATTATTTATATTTACTGATGTATCTTTATAACGAAAATTATTTTTATCTGACAAAAACTTGACATTAGTTAAATCAATTTTTGATTTTGTTGACATTGCCGAAGTGGTGAAATTGGTAGACGCAGTGGACTCAAAATCCACCGGGCTTTTGGTCCATGCCGGTTCAAATCCGGCCTTCGGCACCAAATAAAATCTTAAGGAGCTATTCTATAGAAAATTTGCTAGACCCAATACATAAATTTAAGAACAGAAAAAGTTCATTAAGTCCCGATAATGACTCGGGATAATTTTTTTCAAGGAGGAAAATAATGAATAACACAAAGTTCAAGAGCATAAAAATAGTGGTGTTAGCTGCTCTTTTCCTAATAATATTAAGTAGTAGCTCCTTTGCTGTTTCAGAAGCAGGTGTGATATTTTTGCTAATTGAACCTGGTTCTCGTTATGGAGCAATGGGACAAAGTGGTGTAGCTTCAACTAATGATGGTATGACCGCTTATTGGAACCCAGGAGCAATGGGCTTTATAAAACAAAATAAACTTGCTGGAATGCATTCTAATTGGTTCGGTGATGTCCCAGAACTTGACGATATATACTTTGAGTATCTTGGCTATGCTACCTTCTTTGAAGGTATTGGTACTGTTGGCTTAAATATTACTTACCTGACTTATGGAGAACAGACAAGAATGGGTGAAAATCCTGAAGATTATTTAGGCACATTTACCAGTTACGAGCTGGCTGTTGCAGGTGCTTATGGGACAGAGATTATAAATGATTTAGGAATAGGCGTAAATTTCAAATTCATTCTCAGCGATTTATCCCCTGAAGGATCAGGTGAATCTGAAAAAAGAGTCAAAGGCAGAGGAATGAGCTTTGCTCTGGATATCGGTCTGTTAAAGAAGAACTTCTTTATTGAAAATCTCTCTGCTGGTGTTAATATACAAAATATTGGACCTGATATTACTTACATAAATAAAGACCAGGCTGACCCACTTCCTCTAAATTTGCGAGCTGGATTATCTTATAAAATGTCTAATATTCTGGACTTTGAAAAAACTCATCTAACTGTGAACCTTGACATAAACAAACAGCTGGTTAATCGTGATCCTTTATACAAAAGGTGGTTCACTTCAATACACGACTACCCTATAAAACAGGAATGGAATGAAATGATAAAAAATTTCGGAGTAGAGTTTGACTATTACGACCTGATTGCTATACGAGCTGGTTATATTTCTGATGTAGATGGCCATATTAAGGGTGTTTCTTTTGGTGCTGGAGTTCATTATGCTTTTTCAAATAAATATCGTCTCTCTTTTGATTTTGCATTCCAACCAGCTGGCGAAATGACTGACTATAACAAGACATTCTCACTCGGACTGGATTTCTAAATGATATTTGGAGTTCTGCTTTCCAGACCAGATAAATGTCCCATTCCGGAAAGTAGTTCTCCAACAATTTCCTGTTTCAAATACGAAACTAAAAACCCATAAATAATTAGTAGTAATCAAAGGAATCAGAACCTAATGAAAAAAATACTTTTAGTACTTATAATTCTCCTTCTTAATATTAGTATTCTTGCTAAAAATAATGTTATCAAAATTAAAAAAATCAATCCACAAAAACAATTAGACATTATCAATAAACAAAAAAGATTACCATCATTTATTAAAAAAAGATTTAAACCAAAGAGGATTACATTCCCAGCCAAAAAAGAGGATATAACAGGCAATTATCACTTATTAATTCTGTTAGTAGATTTTCCCGAAGATGATAATCCAAAGACAACTGGGAATGGTAAATATGACCTTTCTATTCCTGATAGTTTATTCACAATCAGCTCACCACCGCATAATGCTTATTATTTTGAGAAAACAATGATTGCTTTGAGATATTATTACAAAGCCGCAAGCTTTGAAAATATCAATATTATCTCTCATATATTCCCTAAACAAACTGCCTTGTCTGCCTATGACAGTACTTTAATAACTTATACATTACCTAATGAAATGGCATATTATAATCCTGATATGAATAATTATGACCTTACAATTAGCAGATTTGAGCAGTTATTTACAGATATTTTTGAGACAGCAGATAAGGACACATCTCTTCATTTTGCTGATTATGATGGCTATTTAGTCATTCACGCTGGTTCTGATTGGCAACACGATATTTATGGTGATACGCCAAATGATATTCCATCATTTAATATGACTGTGAGCGAAGATGTAGCAGTGGCTGTTGATAATGGCGATGTTATTATTGACCATACTTCTATCATACCAGAGACAATTTCCCAAGATGGACAACTTGGTTCAATAAATGCTGTAATGGTTCATGAAATGGGACATCAATTCGGTTTTGTGGATTTATATAATACTGCGGCTGGCTTTCCTGCTGTTGGCTATTTTGACATTATGGATAGTGGAGGTTTCACTTTTGCAGCAGATACTCTTGGAAATATAATAGAAGGTGCATTACCAGTATTGCCATGTGTCTGGTCAAGGATGATTCCATGGGAAAATACGATGCGTGAACAAAATAGATTAAAAGATATTTGCGAATTAAATCCATCCTCAGAAGATACTTTCTATATTGAAATCCTAGCCGCAGAAAAACCTGATAATATCTATAATCCAGATGACAACAAACTGCAATTTATCAAAATTCCCATCAATAATAATGAGTACTTCCTATTAGAAAATCGGGAAACTGATATAGACAATAAAGAAATAGCTTTAAAAGTTGATTCTACATGGAGAGTCCTGCTTTATCCAGTAGAAAATGTTGACTTTCCTGACTCTACAAATTTTAATTATGAATATGATTATCTATTGCCAGGTTTGGGTGGACTTTGTATCTGGCATATTGATGATGATGTAATTTACAATCCGGATTA
>QMNM01000127.1 GCA_003647765.1 Candidatus Cloacimonadota bacterium | reverse complement strand
GTCTATTCCATAAGGTTTGACGATATTATCCAGACTTTTTTTGCATTCAGCAATAGAAGTTTCATCAATATCAAAACCAAATATATTCTTATTCAACAACTTTTTTATTTTATCGGAACCTAAATCATTATCTTTACAATCTTTCAAAAACCTTTTTACAATAGTTATTAAAAAATTGCCTTTTCCACATGAAGGGTCAATAATCTTTCTTTTGTAAATATTTCTTTTATACTCAACCCTATCTAATATCAAATCAACTATCCATTTAGGGGTATATACAACTCCATTTATCTTTTTTTTTGTTACTTTCATATATAAGGGCAAGGTATCTAGCTTTTTAGATCGCATAATGCTCTTACCTTTCTTATAAAAGTTTTAATTGAGAAATCATTTTCCAATATTTTTATTGTTTCCTCTTCTAATCCCAAGTCTTCTAAATCAGTAAATATAGGATTACCTCTCTTATCAAAATCAATTATTGCCATACCTAATACATCGGGTTTATGTGGAAAATCCAAATCTTTAAAAAGCTTCACATACTTTTTTATATGATGTTCAGATAGAATTTCTATTTTTTTTAATTTTCCTCGTTTATTACCAGCGGCTTTATCATAATACGGAGTATGCCCTCTTAATATAAGAAAGTGAACAAACCCAACTCCAATTCTCCTTATATTTGCAGTTTCTCCAAGCAGATTTTCAAAATAATTATTTGAATTTTGAGCATAATTTGAAGTCACGAATTTAAAACTTAATGTTACTATTGGCTTTTGAGTATAAAAGATTGTAATATCTAATGTTTTTTCGTAATATTTTCCTTCCATTTTATATTCACCATCACAACCTAAACTCCTAACAGAATAACCACTTCCAAGTCCTGAAATTATCTCTTTTGCAAACCAAGAATGAATTGGAATTAATTTTTTATTACTTCTTGCCCCATATTTATTATATGCCCAAAAGGATTTTTTTAGGGCTATTAGAAAGTCTTTTTTTAGATTTTTGTTCATAAATAAAATTCCTCTAATTTTAAAGTTCAGACATTAACTGAATATTATTTTATCCTTAGCTTGTGCCAAGCTCACGATAGAGTTTGTTCCTTTGTCGTTGCCATTTTTTGCCGTTTAATGAAATAGAACTTCTATTAGCATTTAAAATAATCGCAATACATAAGCTATTTATCATAAAAGAACTCCCACCATAACTGATAAAAGGCAATGTTACACCAGTAGATGGAATAAGAACAATAGCCACTGCTACATTTATTATCACATTGATTATAATATTTAAACTGCAACCAGCAATCAATAAAGATGTGAACAAAGAATTAGTATTAACAGCTATACGCATCCCTCTATAGAAAATGTAACTATATGCCGATAGGATTAATAACGACATAATAAAGCCCCATTCTTCTACAATTACGGAGAAAATATAATCTGTCTCTGGAAATGGCAAATAGAACAATTTTGCTCTTCCTCTTTTTGAGCCAACTCCTAGAATCCTGCCATTAGAAATAGCAATTAATGATTGTTTTGGTTGGTAAATATACTCCTGTTTTTCCTTAGGAATCTCTTTATTTAATATAAAATTTACATAAGTAATTATTCGTGCTTTACGGTACTTAGGACCCATTTGTATAATAACAAATACTAGTATCAAAGCAATAAGAATGATTGATAAGATGATTGAGAGACGAATTCTAGCAAGAAAAAATATAGTTAATACAAGAATAAAAGTAATAGCAGCTGTGCTAAAGTCCCTACCAAAATAAATAAGAATAAATATAATAAGAGGAATAGTCCACAATGGACGGAAATTCATCAAAAAATTTTTTATTCCTGCATCTTCAATAAATTCCTGATTTTTATCTAATATATGAGCTATATAAATAATAAGTGCAAGTCGTGCTAAAATGCTGGGCTGAAACCCAAAACTTCCTATCTGTATGCGACGCATCACACCATTAACTTCAACACCTATACCAGGAATTAAAGTCCCTATTAACAATATAATACTAATCATTACAAGCGGAAATGCAAGTTTCCTTATAATATATAAAGGGATATTATATACAATTAGAAATATAGGGATTGTGAGACCTACCCATATTAACTGCCTTATGAACCTTTCATAAGAATGTCTAACACTAACAATGTCTAAAATCATTAAGACACCAAAAATTGATAATGTTATGTATATAAATAATATTTTCTTGTCTATTTCAGCAATACTTAGTTTCATTATTTACAAATCCTCCAAGATATAGATAAAGAATATATTTTCCTGATTTTTACTCAGCGTTTTTCAGTGTGCTATTTTTTCCCTAATTCGACGCAGAAAAACACTGAATATGCAGAACAACACTGACAAATTTTTATTATTTGTCTTATGTCATTTATCATTAGAAATTTGGATTTTGAAATTTTATTAGAAATTAGATATTTGTAATTAGTTATTTCTAACTTTTTAATCAGCGTTATTCAGCGGCTTTACTCAATGTTTTTCAGTGTGCTATTATGCTATTTTTCAACTCTCTTACATACTTTTTGAATATTTCGCCTCTTTGTTCAAAGTTATCAAATTGGTCATAGCTTGCACAAGCAGGAGATAAAAGAACATAACTATCAGGAACAGCATTTTTATACGCCCTTTGTACAGCTTCTTTCATATCATTTACAAAAACAATAGGAATATTAGTTTGTCCGTAGGATTTTTTAGATAAATCATTTTTTATTTTTTCAGCTGTCTCGCCTAATAAAATCAGACAGATTACATTTTTTATGTATGGCTTCAGAATGGAAAAATCTTCTCCTTTATCAGAACCACCCATAATTAACACAATCGGTTTATCATAAGATTGTAAGGCATATTTAACAGCATCCGTGTTAGTAGCTTTTGAATCATTTATAAACTTGATAGAATTAATCTCATCCACATATTCCAAACGATGCACTAATCCTGAAAAACTTACAATCCCTTCAATAATTTTGTCCACTTCAACATTTAGCAGTAAAGATGTATAAATAGCAGATTCAATATTTGCCAAGTTATGCGGACCTTTTAATTTTATTTTTCGCTTTGGTATTACTATCCTTTCATTGTCCATTTTAATTACAATATTGCTCCGTTCCTGATGAACCATTCCATTGGCATTATTGAAAAATATTTTTTGTGCTTTACAATATTTGGCAATATATGTGCAATTTTCATCTTTGTAATTCAAAATGCAAAAATCATTCTCATCTTGATTAAGAAAAATTCTGCTTTTTGATGTTCTATAATGGTCAAAATCCATATACCGATTAAGATGGTCAGGAGTGATATTTAATATAATGCTTATATATGGATGAAATTGCCAAATTGTGTCCAGCTGAAAACTACTAATTTCTAGGACAGCAAACTTTATTTTTCCGGTTTCCAGAGGATAAGCAGTAAAAGGACTACCTATATTTCCTGCTAAAATGACATCTTTATATTGCCTTGCTAATATATGATAGATAAGTGATGCTGTTGTGCTTTTTCCGTTGGAGCCAGTTATACCGATAATTTTCAGATTGGTTTTTTTACATATCTGATAACCCAATTCTATTTCACTAATAATCCTTATGCCTCTTTTAGATGCGTTTTTCAAAATTGGGATTGTTAAAGGAATCCCTGGACTGACAATGATTGTATCACAATCTAACAACTTATCACTGTTATCACCAAATTTATATACTATTTTGCTAATTAGGTCGTCATCAATAGATAATTCAGATATAGGCCTTTTATCAGTTAGAAATACATTCGCTTCTAATTGTAATAATTTTTTAGCAGCAGCTATACCACTACGAGCTGCACCTAATATACCAAAACTTCTATTTTTAAATTCCATTTTTAGCCACAAACAAATCCCATATTGCCACAGAGACACAGAGAAGATTATAAAGATTATAAAGATTGTATGGACACAGAGAGAGAAATAATCTTGATGTCGCCCTACACCAACTAACAACTATCAACCACCAACTAACAACTATCAGAGAGAAATAATCTTGGTGTCTTCTTATAATTCTTATAATAAGCAATCATTTAACTGGGCAAACCGATTTATCTTAACTTAATCGTGCTTAATCCAATTACTAACAATAAAGCCGCAATAATCCAAAATCTAACAACAATTTTTTCTTCTGGCCATCCTTTCAATTCAAAATGATGATGAAGAGGCGCGCGAAGAAAAACTCGCTGTCCTTGTCCTGTCTTTATCCTTGTATATTTAAAATAATATCTTTGTATAAGAGATGATAATGCTTCTATTACAAAAACCCCTCCAACTATGGCAAAAAATATCTCCTCTTTTAGCAAAACAGATAAAATAGCCAAAATACCACCCAAAGATAATGAACCTGTATCACCCATAAAAATTGCCGCTGGTTTAGTATTAAACCATAAAAATCCCATAATCGTTCCAATAATGGCTGTTGTAAAAATTGTTAATTCACCTACATTCGGAAGAAATTCTAAGTTTAAATAACTGGCTGTTTTGAAATTTCCCTTTAAATAAGCCATTATGCCTAAGCCCAAAGCAGAAAAGGCAATGCATCCAGAAGATAAACCATCTAATCCATCAGTTAAATTTACTGCATTAGAAGTCGCAACAATTACAAATATCACAAAAGGAAAAAAGAAATAGCTCAAAGATGGATGAAGGTTCTTGAAAAATGGGATACTAATTGAAGTCGCTACAGCTTTGTCAGAAGAACTACAATATACAACTACGGCTACAAATATTCCTAACACAATCTGTCCATATATCTTATATTTAGCAATCAATCCGCGTTTTGCATTTTTGACATTCTTTAAATAATCATCTATAAAACCTAAACCACCTAACCATAAAATTGCTAATATAAGTATTTGAATGTAACTGTTTAGTAAATCGTTCCATAATAAAACTGATAAGAATAATCCTATAATAATAATCACACCACCCATAGAAGGAGTTCCTGCTTTGCTATTATGCTCCGGAATATATTCGCTAATGGACTCTGTATAATTATGCTTCTTTAAATACTTAATTATTTTAGGTCCAAAAATGAAAGCGATAAATAATGCTGTAACAAAAGCTCCTGCTGCACGAAAACTGATATATTGAAATACTCTAAAAAACGAGATATATTTGTTAAGAGGATATAATAAATGATAAAACATTAGTTAATAACCTTGAATTTTTAAAGCCACGAAGTTCACGAAATATTTACCACAGAGGCACAGAGAATATTTTTAATTTTCTTTTAATATTCATTAGTGTAACTTAGTGTTCTTAGTGGCTGGAAAATGTAGCCACGAAGTTTACGAAATATTTACCACAGAGGCACAGAGAGGAATTTAATCCCGATACATCAATTAGAATATTTATTTTTACTGAATAGTTAAAGCATTTCCAATCTTTCCAATACTTTTTCTAAGTGAATAGAATGAGACCCTTTTAATAAGATTAGACTATTTTCAGGAAAGTAATTTGG
>QMNM01000126.1 GCA_003647765.1 Candidatus Cloacimonadota bacterium | reverse complement strand
AAGTAAGAGATTAAACGCAAACTAAACGCTAACTCAACAAACTTATCACAAAAGATTTATAAAAAAGATAAAAAAGGTTCGCGTAAGTTCGTATAGTTCGTATAAGTTCGCGATTGCAAGTCCGCGATTAAACAACTTACTTTATCAAACACATCTTTTTCACCAGCGATTTGTATTCTCCGCATTTTAGTTGATATAGATAAATACCAGAAGGCACTGGATTGTTATTATCATCTTTGCCATTCCAAATTATGGAGTGAACTGCCTCTGTCTGTTCAGATTTTGTTGCAATGGACTCACCACACTCCAAAACTCTTACTCTTTGCCCCTTGATATTATAAATTTCTATTTGAGGATTCTTTTTATTATATTTTTCTTGTATTGTGAAACTAATAGTTGTTACAGGATTGAATGGATTTGGATAATTCTGCACAATAGTAAATATTCTCGGTAATAGTTTCTCATCAACAGAAGTATAATTATATACCTGTCCGCCGACATCTATATCATCAAGATAAAATCCCTCTTCATAATCTTCATTATCACTTACAAAACGGAACTTTATCTGAATATTGCTTTCAGGTGGAACATCTATTGCATAATTATATTCTAACCAATCATTGCCAGTAGGTAAGATATTCAATGCTCCGCCACTGCCAATGAAATCTAAAACAATCCAATCATCATCAATCTTGTATTCTACATAAACACCATCAGAACCGTAGTTTGTAAAAGTATATTTTGCCCAGAAGCTAATCTCCTGATTCTGCCCAATTACAAAAGATGGACTGACTAATTCTGCATCCATATTATTTACATAATGACCATCAATACCACAATACCATGAATGTATTTCAGAATGACTTTCTGTATCAGTAATATGCCAATAATCATTTGTTCCACTATGAGTCCAACTACCTATTCCTGATTCTACATCATCAGAAAAGCCTGTCTGCCCAACAGTCAAATGAAAATTATCAAAGAATGGATAACTTGCAGTTGTTATGCTAATATTTATCAATGGAAACCAAGGAGATGGACAAGAAGATAAGACCTCTCCAGAAACAATGCATGATGCAGAATCATTATGTGCAATATTACCCAAATTGCTCATACTTGTAGGGAAAACTATTTCTCCATTGGGTGCAGAGAAAACCGCTTTAACATCATTTGCTATACCCAAGCCAATATTTGTCAAAGTAAAAGTGAAATCACAAATCTCGCCCGGTTCTGCAATGTGATTGCCATTTCCATATAATTCATCATCAACAGAATAACCAGCATAAACTATATTCGGCTTACAAGCAGTAAATACAATATCATTTGTCGTAGGAATACCTGTATCATCACTGATATTTAGATGCAATAAAAAACTTTGCCCATCTTGGACAGAATCTGCTAATGCGAAACTGAAAGCATCGTCTATCAAGATAGTATCACCACTTGCAAGATTACCTACATTTATCAAAGTATCAATAAGTGAGATTTCCTCTGCTTGTGTTGATAGAATGCCTATCACATTGCTCGCATCTCCATTGCCATAATTCTTGAGAATTACATCTATACAAACCGAATCACCCGGATTGATTTCCTGATTGTTATTTAACTGATAATCAGCACAGCCAACGCAACTTGATGGAGTAGATACAGCAATCTCTGTTTCAAAAGGTAAATAATTAGGAGCAGTTACTGTGAGTTGCACATTAGCCAGAGCTACTTGTGGCGAGATTTCTATATTAGCAACACCATTCATATCTGTCTGAACTACACTATAAAAGTAATCCAGCTGTTTAGCACATACAAGAGCATTTTGAATAGGAGCATAATTACTTGTTACTATGATATTGTAAAAATCACTGCCAAGAGGGACTACTTCTGGACAGTCAACCAATAATGTATCTGGTGTATCAGTCCAGACAGGCATTTCTGGGTCACCGAGTAGATTGATTTGATACATACACCAGCGATATACATTTTCCTGTTGTGCAAGTGGAATATGTACTGCCTTTGAATTGGCTAAGATTGTGCCTAAGTTATACATATTCATATTAAACAGGAAGTTAAAGAATTGCTGGTCATATCTATCAGAATAGCCGAAAGTAGGATTACCTGGCGAACCCCAACCATATCTGGAATTTCCTACAAATGCTATTGCTCCACCATTTGGATTTGTAATAAAATGCTCTGCAATACAATCATAATCAAATGCCGCGGGCCAACAGCCAATTGAATAAAGAATAAAAAATTTCGGTGCATTTATCAAGTTGTCCGCATCGTAGTAAGCGAAATATCCATTGCCCATTCCCATTACACCATAAAAAGCATGTCCATTATGATTGATTACGCTTTGTCCTTCATTCATTGCTGATTTTGCTGATGCAACTGATAGATTTCCATCTGCTTCATATAATTTTGTAATTGGGTCAAATCGGTCAGGCACATACATATCATCAATAAAGTCCTTGCCTAAACCAGAATTTGTATAAGGATTTTGCCATAGAATTTCTGCAAGAAATAGCATATTTAGTTGATAGTCAATGGGTGGAGTTTTTTCGTAGATAAGCAATTTATCAACAAAATTTTCTGCTTCTATATATGAATCCACAGATGCTCTGCCTACAAATATATCAGGATATAAATCTATTTCATCGTCAAGCTCTCCATAAATATGGTTATCATTAGCATCCCAAGTGCCGTCTAAATCAGCAAAGTATAAGTCGCAAGGAATCTCATCTTCATCACTTGGATGTATGCCTGCCTGACTTTCCATAGCAAAAGCGACTCTGTGTGGCACAACATAAATATCACCACCTAATAACACCCAGCCAGTCCCCCAATTCTGATACGCATCAATTATAAAATTCCTGATTTTTTCTGCATCATCAAAACCTGAGTAATTGGAATAAATGTAAGAGGTTGTAACTATCTTTGCTGAAAGTCCCTTTTTATCCTTCCACTCTTTCAGAGGAATAAAGGCATTTTCATAATCCGTAGATGTAATAATAATGTAAGAGTGGTCTTCATCTGGTAGATTACTTTTACAAGTTCGCATTATTGGACGATTTTTGACGATGTCTTGCTTATTGACCACAAGTTCTTTCAATCCTTTTTCAATTATCTTGGTAATAATCGGATTTTGTCTGCTTCTACTTAATTGATTATTCTGTATATCCTCCAAAACTATTTCAAACTCCATTTTTGAATAGAACAGGACTTTTTTCTCTTTTGGAACATATTGTATTGGATAGACAATGATATTGCCGATATTATACCCAGAAAGATAGCCATTTTTAGATATGCTAACAATATTTTTAGGATATACATTTTGCTGATAACGAGCATTAGGTTCTGTAAAACTTATGTTCTTTGTGTCTTTGGATAATGGCTGTGGTTGTTGCACAGGAATAATGTTATACTTGTTTGACAGATATTCTTTCTTACTACTGACAATTTTGACATCAGCAATTTTTGTATTCTCTGGCAATGAGAAAGAGATTATTTTTACAGGAATCTGTGGAGCACCAATTTCTAAATTTAGTTCACAATCTTCATAAGTTATTTGATCATAATTATTCCATTTTGAAAAGTGAAGCTTGTCCTTTGAAAATTCAATACTATAATACATAGGGTTAGAAATACTAATGCCTGTTAAAATTATAATGAATAACACAGATAAAGATGATACTTTTTTATACATTTTAACCTCCAATAAATTTTTGAACACAGATAAAAATTATGAATGTGTGTGGTCAATTTTTTATATCTATTATAAATTGCCACAGAGACACAGAGAGAGAAATAATCAAGGGGAAAATTAAGCAGTGTTATGATAAATATTTGACACGATATAGTATTAGTACACGGATTAGAACTTAATATAGAAATTTAAGGATTTTTATGCGTATAGATAAATTAGATAAACATCCAAAGCATTGGTTAATACTAACTATCTTTTGGATGGTGGTTATTTTTATTTTATCAACTTCTCCTTTTTCTTCACAGAGGACTTCTGAGATTACAGATAAAATATCAGTTAAAATCAACTTTCGTTTAATTGCACATCTTATTGTTTATTTCATTCTTGGATTTCTGGCAAGTGGAGCAATCAGGTCAAATTTTAATTGGGATAAGAAGGTAGTTTTTACAGTTCTTATTTGTTTCTTATATGGTATTTCTGATGAGGTTCATCAATATTTTGAGCCAGTAAGGAAATGTCGTTTAATAGAT
Source organism: Candidatus Cloacimonadota bacterium (assembly GCA_003647765.1). Taxonomy (GTDB): domain Bacteria; phylum Cloacimonadota; class Cloacimonadia; order JGIOTU-2; family B8-G9; genus B8-G9. The sequence goes on along the minus strand of QMNM01000126.1, from coordinate 1,337 downwards.
ATGATAACTGATGGTGGCGGTTCTCTGTTAGGAATATTAACTTATTATCTTGGATATTTGCGGTTAAAAAAAAGAGCTGTAAACTGCAAATATTAACCACATAGTCCCAGAGGACACAGAAAAGAATCCAAATTTTTTTAATACAAAAATCTTTTAATCTTTATAAATCTTTCAATCTTTCAAATCTGTGTTTTTCTGCGTCGGATTTGCATAAAAGCAAAGCATAGATAATTACAGATCATCCACCAGATTGCAGAAGATAATCTATATATAAATCATCTTCTGGATTTGCATCTTTACGGATTTTTTTTAGTGCTTCTTTTTGTAATTGCCTGACTCTTTCTCTGGATAATCCAATCTCCTCACCAATTTGTGCAAAGTTTTTTCCCTTACTTGTTATGCCTAAGCCAGATCCATTTTGGACATCATCCAATCCAAAATATTCTTTAATAATATGATAATCCCTTTTATTTAGTGATTTAAGAGATTTTTTAATTTTTTGGGCTAATTTCTTCTTGTAATATAATGTTTGTGGATTTTCAGTATCATTTGCGAATTGTGTAGGAATGGCAGTTTTGTTATTTCCATAACTAACATTATCTATAGGAATTATATCATGTACACTGTTTAATGTATTTATTATATTACCTTTGTCAATACTTGTTTCATCAGACAAATCTTCCATATCAATTTTTTCACCATATTCTTTATAATAATGGTTCTGTGATTTTTTTATCTTATTAAAATCACCTGCCTTATTTAGAGGTACTCTAATTAATCTTGTTTTTTCAGCAAGAGCAAATAAAATAGATTGCCGAATCCACCATACAGCATAAGTAATTAGCTTATTCCCTTTGGTTGTATCAAATTTCTGAATTGCCTTTATCAATCCAATATTACCTTCACTAATCAATTCAGCAAAAGATAATCCTTTTCCTTGATAATGACTGGCAATTTTTACTACGAATTTCAAATTGGCTCTTACCAATTTATTTAATGCCTCTTTGTCACCATTTTTGGCTTTTCTGGCTAATTCATTCTCTTCTTCACGGCTAAGTGGTTTTATATTTGCAATATCAGAAAGATATTTTTGTAATGCCTGATCATCATAGGTTTCGGACTGATTCATTGGTTCACCTGTTTATAAAAAATATACTGTCGTAAATTAATCATTAAGCACATCACCACTATACTAATCCACAAAAAATTTTTAGCCACAAAATTACACGAAAAAACACAAAAAGATATCTGACAAAGTTCAAGAGTTCAAGAGTTCAAGAAGGCAAGAGTCCAAGAGTTCAAGAAAACAAGAAGTAGAACGACCTTCCAAGGTCGTT
>QMNM01000125.1 GCA_003647765.1 Candidatus Cloacimonadota bacterium | reverse complement strand
TTTTTTCACAGAAACTCGACTCGGGTTCTTTGAACTCGAGTCGGGTTTCACGGTATATTGTCTGAAAATGGATAGTCCTTATAAGTAGTGGTATTCAATTTGAGATGCTTTATTGATAAATCATTCACCACTAGTTCTGGGGGATTACCAAATTATTTAATAAATAAAAAAATTTGACATAAAATATTATGTGTAAATCTTACCTGCACCAAAAATAGTATAGAAAGTGAGAACAGATATGATAAGAGTTGAGAATTTAACAAAAGATTATGGTAAATTACGAGCAGTTGATCATATAAATTTTCAGGTAAATGACAGTGAAATTCTTGGTTTCCTGGGTCCGAATGGAGCTGGCAAATCTACAACTTTAAGAATATTAACTTGCTTTATGACGCCGAACTCAGGCAATGTATATTACGACAATAAAAATATCTATGACAATTCCCTTGAAATAAGAAAAGAGATTGGCTATCTTCCTGAAGACAATCCGTTATATTATGATATGACTGTTTTTGACTTCCTGCACTTCGTTGCTAAAATAAGACAAATCCCTACTACACAGATTAAGAGCAAACTAAGTGAAATTATAGAAGTATGCGGATTAAAACAGATAGTCCATAAAAAAATTGATGCTCTTTCTAAAGGATACAAACAGCGCGTTGGATTGGCTCAAGCTATTATACACGATCCAAAAGTTCTGATTTTAGACGAGCCGACCACAGGTTTAGATCCAAATCAGATTATTGAAATCCGTAATCTTATTAAAGAGTTAGGTAAAGAAAAAACTGTTATCATCTCTACACATATTTTGCAAGAAGTTCAAGCAACCTGCGAGAGAATTATCATTATTAATAATGGCAAACTTGTGGCTGATGGCACACCAGAAGATTTACAAACAAGTTTTCACAGAGGCACACGACTAATAATGGATTTGAAAAATATAGCAGAACAAGATATTGTAAATATTGAACATAATGTCCCAAATGTATCACTGTTGAAAATACAAAAAATAGATGGAACATTTAGAACGGATTTGGAATTAAAAACAGAAGCAGATATACGAGAAAATATATTTAATTACATTGTAGATAAAAAGGGTGTGATTTTAGAAATGCATCGTGAAAGTATCAGTTTGGAAGAGATATTCCGTAATCTAACTATTGAAGATGGAGGTAAAGTTCAATGAGCAAAGCACTGCTAATCACAAAAAAAGAATTGAAGTCATTTTTCAATTCATTATCTGCATATATTATAATTGTAATTTTTCTATTGATTACTGGCTGGTTTTTCTCAAATACTCTATTTCTGCGTAATCAAGCAAATATGCGAATCCTGTTTGACCTTATTCCAATATTCTTTATACCATTTATCCCTGCTATAACTATGGGTTTTATATCCAAAGAGAAAAACAGTGGAACAATAGAATTGCTGACAACTTTTCCAATAAATAGTAAAGATATTGTTATTGGGAAATTCCTTACTTCTTTAGCTTTGATTGCAATTACTCTTTCTTTCACTGTTATAAACCTAATTACAATTGCATTATTAGGCAATGTTGATTTTGGACCTGTACTAGGCGGTTATATAGGACTCCTTTTTTTAGGGGCTGCTTATAGTGCTATTGGTGTTTTTGGCTCCAGTTTGACTGATAATCAAATTGCATCTTTTATTATTAGTTTAGGTATTATTTTTTTCTTATTTATGTTGGATAAAGTTACAATGTTTGTCCCTGATTTTCTTGCTGGTATATTTAATTATCTCAGTATTGACTATCACTTCAATAATATTACAAAAGGTGTAATTGATACACGAGATATTATTTATTTCTTATCTATAATCGTTTTGTTTTTGACATTAACAACGCGCATTGTAGAAAGCAGAAAATGGAGATAGTAAAATATTACAATTCAGAATGGTTTATTTATACTCAATAAGGGTACAAACTTTACTTTTTTATTTGCCATGAAGCTACAAAGGCACAAAAAATATAGTTATAAACTAAGCTCTGTGTCTTGGTGCCTTTGTGGCAAAAGTTTTATTTATGACCTTTTACTGTATAATTGAGCGGGTATAACTCAGGGGTAGAGTATTAGCTTCCCAAGCTAATAGCCGCGGGTTCAAATCCCGTTGCCCGCTCCATCTATACTAAGCCACAAAATTTCAGGCAAGAACACAAGACATAATGCGTAGGGCGTAATGGAACACCAAGATTATTTCACTCTCTGTTGTCCATACGATCTTTTCAATCTTTATAATCTTTCAATCTTTATAATCTTCTCTGTGCCATCTGTGTCTCTATGGCTTATTACACAAATTATAATGGCAACTTCATAATGCATTCTACTTTTTGTTTTTAACCGCAAAGAACCCAAAGAAGACGCAAAGCTCGCAAAATTTTTTATAGAATTATAGTATTAGATTTCTTTGCGTACTTTGCGTCTACTCAACGTACTTTGCGGTTAATGTCTTTCTGAAGCAGAAATGCTTCAAACAAACCTAAATAATTATAAGCAAATTATTTTACAAATCATAAATCCTGTGAACAAAATCTATAATAACATAATTCTATTAAATAAGGTAATATATTAGTGTGTTTTATAAAGAATTAAAACCATATCTCAATAGAGCAAAGACAGTTACAAAACTTAATCAGTTGTTAGAAAGGGAAAAAGAGCAGATTAATCTATGTGGATTAAATAAATCTGCAAAATCTCTTTTCGTTGCTCATATATTTTCTCAAACAAGGAAAGATGTAATTCTTGCTACTCTTGATGATACAGATGCAGAAAATTTTCGTGATGATTTGCACATTCTATTGGGAGAAAATAAGGTCTGTCATTTCCCAAATTATGAAGTATTACCTTATGAACAAAGAAGTCCACATTTCTCACGCATCTTACCTCGTATTGAAACTTTATATAAAGCATTATATAGTAAATCTAATGTGTATATCATTTCTATACAAGAGTTCTTACGATATATTAACAATCCACAAAACTTTTCTGATTTGATATATAATTTAATACTTGGAGAGGAATACAATTTAACAGAACTGATTTCTGATTTAGTAAATATGGGCTATAAATACAAGCCGAGCATAGAACAAGTTGGTGATATTAGCAAACGAGGTGGAATTTTTGATATTTTCGTGCCTAATAATCATTATCCTTTTCGTATTGAATTTTGCGGTAATATTATTGAGTCAATACGGCAGTTTTCAGTAGCCACGCAAGTATCTTTTAAAAAGGATATAAACGAGATTCAAATCCAACCAATGCGTGAATTATCTATTAAAAATATAAATAAAGATATTCCTTCCTATTTCCAAGATAAAATAGATGATGATTTATTTTATGAAGGCATTGAACAAGATGTGCCATTGTTGATAAAAGAAAGTGTTCCATTTATCTCATATTTTGACCAAAAATGGACAATAGCTAAAAGACCTATTCTTATATTTGATGAATTCTCTAAATTGTCCGTTAAAATAAAGCAAATTAAGGAGGAAGTTGTTAAACACTATGAAAACATATTAAAGCGAAAAAAGAGGGAACTAATTGTTCCTCCTGAAAAACTGTTTGCAGATGAGAGCTTTCTTGATAAAATCAAAGCAGAATCCCATTTAATTTTTCTTAATAGAGGATATACAAAAATATGTGAACATACAGTTTATGTGCCAGTAAAAACACAGGCATGTTTTGGTGGCAAGATAGATATTTTAGAAGATAGAATTAGTGCATTATTGAGGGAAAATTATCAGATTTTCATTCAGTCGGATAACAAAATTCAGAGTAAAAGATTAGAAGAGATTGTGCCAAGCTATGATGATAGAGTTCGCTATAATACAGGTGTTTTCTGTAATGGATTTCAATTTGAAGAGGCGAAATTAGCAATATTTACTGACCATGAAATTTTTAGTCGTTATAGAATGTCTAGACGGATTTATCGTTTTAGTCCAGAGCAATCTCTACCTGATTATGAATCACTAAAATTAAATGATTATATTGTGCATATTGATTATGGCATTGGAATATATAGAGGTCTGAAAGTGCTTAAAATCAATGGCAATGAAGTAGAGATGATTGTCATTGGCTATGCTAATAATGATAAAGTTTATGTCCCAACTAATCAATTGAATTTGGTTACAAAATTCGTTGCCAATGATGGAGTTGTACCTGAAATCAATAGAATTGGTGACAGTGGCTGGTCAAGATTAAAAAATAAAGTCAGGAAAAATATTGAAGAAATCGCACAGGATTTGGTTGAACTATATGCAAAAAGAAAAGTTCAGAAAGGATATGCTTTTGACAAAGATACAGAATGGCAGAAAAATTTAGAAGCATCTTTTATATATCAAGAGACACCAGACCAAGAGCGAGTAAGTCAAGAAATAAAAAATGATATGGAATCATTGATACCAATGGATAGATTGATTTGTGGAGATGTAGGATTTGGCAAAACAGAATTAGCTGTTAGAGCGGCATTTAAAGCAGTATTGAATGGTAAGCAAGTAGCAATATTAGTGCCAACAACAGTGCTTGCAGAACAACATTTTATCACATTCAGTGAACGGTTAGCTGATTATCCTATTGTGATAGATATGTTAAGCAGATTTAAAGCGAAATCGCGCCAAAATCAGATTGTAGAGAATTTGAAAAATGGCTTGATTGACATTATTATTGGAACACATCGGTTATTGTCTAATGATATAAAATTTAACGAATTGGGCTTACTTATCATTGATGAGGAGCAGAGATTTGGCGTGAACCATAAGGAAAAGTTGAAAAAAAAAATATACTAATATTGATGTGATTACATTAACAGCAACACCTATTCCGCGCACATTGAATATGGCTTTATCTGGCATAAGAGATTTATCAGTAATGAATACTGCTCCAAGAGATAGATTACCTATCAGAACCACTGTTATCCCTTTTGACCAAGATGTTATTAAGGATGCTATTGAAAGGGAACTTGATAGAAATGGGCAGATATTTTTCATTCATAATCGCGTGCAGACAATTGAGAAGATGACTAAAAGATTACAAGCAGTCATACCAAATGCTTCATTTTATATTGCTCATGGACAGATGCCTGAAAAAGAATTAGAAAAGATAATTTTGGACTTTTATCACAACAAGTTTGATGTATTAGTTTGCACTACAATTATGGAAAATGGCGTGGACATCCCAAATGTTAATACGATAATTATAAATCATGCAGATAGATTTGGTTTAGCTGAACTATACCAATTGCGTGGACGAATAGGACGGTCAAATCATCAGGCGTATGCTTATCTAATAATGCCGGAACATACAACAGCAGAAGCAAAGAAAAGATTAGAAATTATAGAGGAGACCGATGCATTAGGTTCTGGATTCAAAATCGCTATGAGAGACCTTGAAATGAGAGGCGTTGGAAATATTTTAGGAACAAAACAACATGGGATTATGAACGCCATAGGTTATAATTATTACAATAAATTACTGGAACGGGCTATTGATAAATATAGACAATCTATGAACTATGATTACGATATTTTTGAAGAGGAGAAATCAAGGACATCAATAATCTGTACTTTTCCACATTATATTCCTGGAAC
>QMNM01000124.1 GCA_003647765.1 Candidatus Cloacimonadota bacterium | reverse complement strand
TATTTCGGCCATCACCTATGTAAGCAAGTTTTATCCCTGCTAAATAGCCCTTTATCTCTTTAATGGTCATAAAATCAGCTAACACTTGAGTCGGATGGAATTTATCTGTCAAACCATTCCACACAGGAACACCAGAATATTTTGCTAAAATTTCTACAGTAGAATGCTTAAATCCACGAAAACCAATGCCATCAAACATTCTGCCTAAAACACGAGCAGTATCCTCAATTGTCTCTTTTTTACCTAATTGAATATCATTTTTACCTAAATATTCAGGATGCGCACCTTCATCTATACAAGCAACCACAAACGCACATCTTGTCCGAGTAGAACTCTTCTCAAAAATCAAGGCGATATTTTTATGCTCCAAATTCTTACTGTAAATTCCTGCATATTTATCCCTCTTCAATTTAATTGCTAAATCAATCAGGAAATCAATCTCCTTGGCAGAAAAGTCAATAAGTGTTAGTAAAGATCTAGATTTTAAATTAAACGCCATATCTCCTCCATAGAATTTTAATAAAAATGGTTAAAGCTATTTATGTCGCTCCTACGGAGCTATGATTTGCTATTGTAATTATTGCTACGAGTATTTCATCCCTACGGGATTTTTTTTTTCACAGAAACTCGACTCGGGTTCTTTGAACTCGAGTCGGGTTTTACGGTATAAGTTCAAACTAATTGCGAGTGGATAAATCCACACGCTAAGTCAAAGAAAGCGTTCTAAAGGACGCTATTTATTTGTAGCTAACAAGGTTTTGTGTGTTTTCGTGTAATTTTGTGGCTAATAGGATGCTTTAGCGTTCTTTTATTGACTCAGCCTCGGTGTTTACACCGTCGCAAGATCTTTTCAATTTGGGATAACTTGTATAAGCGATTATTCCAGTGATAAATCCAGAAATCAATGCAATTATACTTAATACTGGGAATAAATAAAATATCCTAACTTCTTTAATAAGCAAAATATAGACCAAAAACAATTGCATAGCATTGTGGGAAAATGCACCTAAAATACTAATTCCGATTAAACTAAAACTGATTTTTGATTTTAATGCAATAAACATTATGGTTAAACTAACAATGCTACTGCCTAACGATAAAATGATGGTTGGCGAAAATAATAAGCCAGAGAAAAAACTGCCTAATACTGTTTTGGTAACAGTAATTAACAATGCTTCTTTATATCCGATTAAAACTAATACTAAAATGACCAATATATTTGCCAATCCAATGCGCAAGAATGGTAATGGTTTTGGGATTAAATTTTCTACTAAGAAAAGCAAAGATGCAATTGCTGTAAAAATGGCTAATAATACTAATTTATGATAATTATTTCCCATATAATTTATACAAGAAAGATGCTACCATAAGATAAAAAATATAACTTTTATAACTTATTTTATATTACTCAGTGTCCATAAATTTCTCTCTGTGCCATCTGCCTGTCCAGTGTAATACGAAGAATTTATTACACTGGATAAATCTCTGTTGCAAAAAAATAATAACATCAGTATTCTGCAAACAAGAATTTAATTATATTCAATGTCAAATATTATATCTGAACATAATTCATAACGGTTGGAGAATGTGGTTTAATATTATTCATATAAGAAAAAAATTGACTCAAAAAAATATACTTTCTTCTTTTGTAATCTTTTTAATATCCATTATTATAATATATTTTATAGGAGTAAGTTATGAAAAAAGGGATTCATCCTAAATATCAGAAGTCAATAGTAAAGTGTGCTTGTGGAAATACTTTTGAGACTAGGTCAACTTTGCCAGAGATCAATGTGGAGATATGCTCTAAATGTCATCCGTTCTTCACAGGACAGAAGAAGATAATTGATAGTGCGGGTAGAATTGAGCGATTCCGCCGTAAGTATGCTAAATATAATAAAGAAAAAGTACAGAAAAAGAGCTAATATAAAATTATGAATGAAAGGCCTGAACTTGCAGTTGGCGGTCAAGCAGTTATTGAAGGTGTAATGATGCGCGGACCAGAAAATATTGCTACTGCTATCCGCCGAGCAAATGGAGAGATTCTTGTTAAAAAAGAGAAATTTATATCTCTAACTAAAAGGAAAAGAATTTTTGGTCTGCCTATTATTAGAGGATTTGTCTCTCTGATTGAAATGATGATAATCGGTTTTAAGTCATTAAATTTCTCTGCTGAACAAGCAATGGAACATGAAAAAAGCAATGATGATAATGTGAAAAAAAATTCTAAACTGTGGAGCACATTGACTTATATGTTTGCTTTTGGTTTAGCGTTCCTTATCTTTGTATATTTGCCATATAAATCAGCATACTGGCTAAAATTAGGAGAGAAGACATTTAGCTTCAATATAATTGCAGGTATTTTTAGAATTGTTGTTTTTGTTGCTTATATTTGGGTAATCAGTTTATTCAAAGAAGTTAGACGTATTTTTGAGTTTCACGGTGCTGAACATAAATCTGTATTTGCTTATGAACATCAAGAAAACCTTAATTTTGAGCATACTCTAAAATATGGCACAAAACATCCCCGGTGTGGTACCAGTTTTATCTTTATCGTTTTAGTTATTGCTATACTTATTTTTTCAATATTGGACTCTATTGTTAGTGTGTTATGGAAAATTCCTCCTCTACCTCTTAGAATACTAATTCATCTTTTATTTTTGCCATTGATATCTGGCATTTCTTACGAAGTATTAAAATTCTCAGGAAAAAATATCAATCATCCATTAGTTAAGATATTTACATTCCCTGGACTGTTACTGCAATACATTACTACTAAGGAACCAGACGAGAAGCAAATAGAAGTTGCTATAATTGCCTTAAAAACAGCCCTAAATTTGCCAATTCCAGATAAACATTTTACACTTATTGAAGATACAGATAGCTAATTTATAGCGATATTATAAACTGCAATAAGATAATATTTTCTTACAAACAAGAACTACTGCACTGTAAAGTAAATTCTGATTGATAGACAGAAGCCCACAACTTCAGTTGTGGGGTGAACGTAGAACGATATATTTATAACCGTTTCAACGGTTTTACAATATTAAAAAACCATTAAAATGGTTAATAGATGAGTTCTTTGCTTTCTTACCCACGATTAAAATCGTGGGCTTCTATCCTCCCGACTTGTCAGGATATCGGGATTAAAAATATAATTAAAAATCTATCAAAACTAACTTTACAAAGAACTATATTGATATTGTTGATGATTATATAGAACCTTATGAAAATAATTTTAGCTGGATATAATTTAGACATAAACCTATTACAAGATTATAAAACAATATCAGGAGAAGTTCTAACACCAGAAACCATTTCTTCTGCTTATGCAAGGATAAGTCGGTATTCAAAATCAGTTGATGAGTTGCGGCGATTATCCATACATAATATAACTAAAGCCCGTAATTCAAATCAGAGAATAATTTTTGAAATGGGGCATAGTTCCATAGCTGAGCATTCTGTATTTAACTTTGACCTGATTGGAATTTCTCGGTATATAACCGAATTTATTCAAAGGTCACGGCTTGTCTCTTTTACAGAAAAATCACAAAGATATATTACTTTATATGGAGATTTTGTTCTGCCACCAGAACTTGTCAATTATCCAATAAAACAAAATTTTATCAATACTATTGAACAGCAAAATCAAACATACTTATATTTGTATGATAAACTAAAAGAATATTTTAGAAGGACTCTTTGCAATAATTATACACGAAGAGCTGTGGATGAGAAAGCAAAACAGGATGCCAGATATGTAGTATGTTTAAGCACAGAGACCCAGATGGGCATAACAATCAATGCTCGGAATCTGGAACGATTATTGAAACGACTATTTGCTTGTGGATTAACAGAAGGGAAAATAATTGCTGACAAGATGTATAATCAAGTAAAAAATATTGCTCCTTCCTTAGTTAGATATATTATACCATCTGAATTTGATAAGAGAAATTCAAATTTCTGCTATTCCAATTTTAAGGCCAAAGAAGGCAACATAGAATCAATATTTCACCATGCTAAAAATGTGCAGCTACTTGATTATGACGAAGATGGCGATGATAAAATATTATCAGCAATTCTATTTAGAAATAGTTACAATGGCTTCCAAAAGATAAAGGAAAATCTACGAAATAAAAGTGTTGCAGAAAAGAAAGAGCTATTTAAGGAAATTTTACAAGAGATAAAATCCTTTGATCCTGTCCCACGAGAATTTGAATTAGCGGACTTTACTTTTCAGATTCTTTGTAGTGCCAGTTGCTTTGCTCAATTAAAACGGCATCGTATGAGTACTATTATTTCTGCTCCTTACCATCCTGATTTTGGATACACAATTCCACAATCAATTGAAAAGATAGACGAAAAGAAAAAATTCATAGAAATAATGAATGTAACTAATGAAACTTTCTACAAAATACAGGATATATTTCCCAGAGTAGCACCGTATATTTTAACTAATGCTCATCGCAGAAGTGTTATTTTCAAGCTCAATGTGCGAGAACTATATCATTTTTCAAGATTGAGAGAAGATACACATTCTCAATGGGAAATTAGAAATATTGCCGAACAAATAGTAAGAATCTGTAAAGATAAGTTGCCACTTTCTACAATGTTAGTTTGTGGCAAAGACCAATTTGAGAATATCTATTCTGGTTTATATGGATCAACTTTATAGTTCACCTCTGGTATCGTGCCATCAAGTTTCCTTGTGCAATAATATGTCCTTTGATTGCGTTCATAACATCGCTTTTTGTTGCTCCAATAGTTAAATCAGGAATAATGTCTATAGCATATAACCTGAAATAATAGCGATGTGGCTTACCTTTTGGTGGAGATGGACCTCCATAACCAAACTTATGAAAGTCATTTTTACCTTGTTTAATGCCATTTAACACTTCTGCTTCTTTACCAATGCCTTCTGGCAAACTATCTTGTTCAGGAGGAATAGCATACATTACCCAATGCACCCATGTTCTCATTGGAGCATCAGGATCATCGCAAATTAAAACCAAGCTTTTTGTCCCTTCTGGAAGTTTTGTCCATTTTAATGATGGTGAAATATCTTCTCCATCAGCAGTATATTTTTTGGGTATCATTTCTCCATAGCTGAAAGCTGAACTTGTAATTTCTATCTTCGCTTGTGGAACTGCTTTGTTTTGCTCTTCTTCCTGTTTTTCCTTTTTACAGCCAATTATACAAATCAGAATAATTAACCCAATGGTAGAAATAAGTTGTTTCATTGTTTTTTCCTCCTACATATAGTTTTTTAATGACTTATGCAAAATAGGCAAAAGTGGTGCTATTCCAATAAGACAAGACCGCTTCACCATAATAAATCATGGTTCGCAATGACAATGTGTAAATAAAAATTATCTTTTGCGATGAGTTTGTTGAGTTAGTGATTTGTTCGCGTTTAATTTTTCCAAGAAAAATTTGACAGAGAAATTCGAGATTTTTTTATTTGGTTCTTAAGATGAAAGAGAGCAAAGTGAAACATATTGTCAATATTATCCTGAAGCGAATATACTCATTTTTTACTAATTGGTTAATTATGCCTAAAACCTCTCCTTTGTCTTATACTTCACTTTTCATATATTCTAC
>QMNM01000123.1 GCA_003647765.1 Candidatus Cloacimonadota bacterium | reverse complement strand
TTAGGAGTAATATATTTGTAAAAAACTATGACAAGAGAAATATAGAACTCCATAGGAGTGACATATTTATATTGTCTGAAAATGGCTAGTCCTGTATAAGTAGTTGTATTCAATTTGAGATGCGTTAGTTAATAAATCATTCACCACTACTTCTGGGGGACGACCGAAAAGCAATATCTTCTTTATCTTTATCGCGATTGGCGAATAGTTTAGATTTTAACAATAGTTTTTTAGAAATCAGGTTTATTGGCACATCTTGTATTATTTGTATGTTTCTTGTTTCCCATGCCTCTTGAAAATCTATGTCGTTCAATTTTGTTAATACATCCACTCTTATTATATATCCTCAAAAATAGTAATTTCTGTTTTACAGACATCTTCTACTGTGGTTAAAAATACCGTTCCCATACCAACTGCCTCAAAAGATTTTAGCAATCTCTCTATATTCTAGTAACTACTTTGTACACATAAGTCCAGGTCAAAAGTAGCTCTTGGCACGCCGTAAAGAATTGATGCCACTCCATCAATTACTAAATAGTTAACTTTCCTTTTTTCTAAGGATTTGTATAGTTCTAAATGCTTTTGCATAGTCCTCTTTTTTTGCTGGTACTTTTTTATAATACATCAGAAATTGCAAGTAATATTCGTATCGTTGAGTTGGTGATAATTTGCTGAACCATTTAGCCTTTTGCCAGAATGTTTCATCTACAAAGTCATGCGAAATTCTTTTCTGGTTGTTTTTCATCTTTACCTAGTTCGGTGGATAAAGGATAAAGGAAAAAGGAAAAAGCTTAAAGGAATAGTTTTTACATTCTCTCTTCTAATATAATATATTATTATGAGTTATGCAAAATATGTAAAAACAGTGTCATTGCGAAGAACAAAGTAACGAAACAATCTCTATAAGTGCAAAGAAAAGTATATTTTGCAGATATCATTAACTCATTAAAATATTTTATCTCCATCTTTTTAAGTCAAATTTTCCGTCAATAAATTCTAGATAGGAAAAATGCGTTATCCAATCCCCTAAATTTACATATACACCACTTTTATATTTAATTACTTTTGGGTTATGCGTATGGCCCATTACAATCAAGTCAATGCCATCATTGATTTTCTTTTTTGCAAAATTTTCTAATCCTGTTTCTCGTTTCCTCTCTAATTTTACAGATGTTTTGCTCGCCCGACTGGAACGAGACATCAATTTGCCAATAGATAAACCAATATCAGGATGAACTAACTCAAATATAGAGATTAAAATTTTATTGTGTAAAATGGATTTTAAGAGATGATAACGAAAATCATTTATAGTATATTCATCTCCATGAGCTATGAAGATTTTTTTATTGTCAATTCTTATCTGGTAACTATCCAAATATATTTCCGCATTCATACATTTTTTGAAAAAATCTCTAAATAAAAAATCATGATTTCCAGCTAGAAAAATTAACTTTGTATTATTTTCACTAATTCTATATAATTTCTGCATGGTTTGAAAATACGGCTTTGGAATAACTATTCTATACTCAAACCATAAATCAAAAATATCACCAACTAAAAATAAATAATCTGCCTTTTCTTGATATACATAATCTAAAAATTGATAAAGCTTATGCAATTTTTTACTTTCTTCGTTATCAATCACTAATTTTTGATGCACATCAGATATAAAAAATGCTTTCATTGGAGTTCTACAAACTCATTGGTTTTGAGTGAATAAAACGATAAAAAGAAATAAAGAACAGTAATGAAACTGAACGCGAAAATTGGTATGAGGATAACTTGTGTCTCTTTGGATAAATCTGAAAACCATCTGCTCTCTCTCAAATAGAGATAATTTATTAGCACAAAAGTTCGTAACAATGTCCCAATTGAAGATCCTATAATAGCAAAAAGTATGGCTTTGTTTAGTCCATTATTTCCAATTGATGAAATATTGTTATCTTGATCTCTTATTTTCTTGTCTTTAAGTGTTTCTTTATAAAATATAATAAAGAAAATCAAAGTGAATATTGAACTTATCCATGGCATTATTGGGTCAATGGAATGAGAATTGACCAATTTAACAAGATATGGAGAAAAATTGTATAGATGTGTAGATAATTTGTTAAAGACAAGTAATATATTTTTTACCTGCAATAGCACCATCCCAAAAGAACCAATAATGGCCAGTATACATACTTTTTTTAACCTTATTTGTTTTTCCTGAATATAATATTTATAAAAAGCAATAAAGAAAAATACTATAGACAAACTGGCAAGAAAAGAGATTATCACGGAAATCTGTATTATCAAAGGATCTCTGAAAATATTTGGGAAAAAAATCCCTATAGTTCTTAAAATAAAAGTATACGAAATACCAATTATAGCTAATAATGTTGCTTTTTTTAAGTACATTTTATAAATTTTAATAGAATTGTTTATTAGAAGATTTAGTGAGTCAATGCATAATAACAGATATTGATTCCCATTTTAAATGCCTGTTCACGAATTTCTTCTGGGTCTTTATGCACCTCTGGAGAAGCCCAACCATCACTTATATTTGTTTCATAAGTATAAAGTATCATTATTCTGCCAAAATCATCAAAAATAGCAAATGCCTGTGGTCTTTTACCATCATGTTTATGTATCTTTGGCAGTCCATCAGGAAAGTCATAATAGCAGTGAAATAAGTTATGAGAAAAAGGCAATTCTTTTAACTCCTTCCCAGGAAACACTCTTTTAATTTCTGTGCGGAAATATTTATCCATTCCATAATCATCATCAGCATAAAGAAAACCCCCTTTTAATAGATAATCTCGTAGATTATTTATCTCCTCTTGTTTTAGTTCAATATTGCCGTGTCCAGTTAGAAAGAGGAATGGATAATCAAAAATTTTATTACTTTCAAGACCCACAATCTCTTGGTCATCAGCTACATCAATATTAGTGCGATTTTTTATCTCTTTACATAAATTTGGTATAATAGATGGATCATTATACCAATCACCTCCACCGTCATATTTAACACGAGCAATGGTAACCTTATCAATCTCATCAGCATAGGAATATGCAAAAATAATTATAGTAAAAGCAATAATGAAATGAGCAGACCATTTGTAGAGTTTGTATCTTGTAATTTCCATAAATTGATTATCCTTATTCTCTATTATAGCAAACCGCTAAATATGTTTAGCCACAAAATTACACAAAAAAACACAAAAAATGTTCTATTTTTCATTCACTCATTTTCAAGAGAATTATGTTATCACTCAGAGGATTAAGTTTCTGTTAATATTTTCCTTTTTCAAAAAATTCTTCAATTTTTTTTATATTTGATTTTTTGGCATCTTCCAGATTTCCACTAAATAAGACCCTGCCTTCATCTAAAAACAATACTCTATCAGCAATATGGTGAATACTTGCTAATTCATGAGTTACAATTACAATAGTCATTTTCAGTTGTTTTTTCAATTTCAAGATGAGTTCATCAAGAGAAGCAGCTGTAACAGGGTCTAAACCTGCGGATGGTTCATCGCCAAAGAATAAAAGTGGGTCAAAAGCAATTGCTCTTGCCAATGCTGCTCTTTTACGCATACCACCTGATAGCTCAGAAGGAAGCAGGTCTATAACATAAGATAGGTCTACTAAATCTAATTTTACTTTTACTAATCTATCAATAATACTATCTGGCAAATTAGTATGCTGTTTTATAGGCATTGCTACATTTTCACGAATTGTAAGAGAGTTCAGCAATGCTCCATTTTGAAATAACACTCCAATTTTTTTTAGAATTTCCTCCATTTCTGGTTCGTCTAATTCCGTTATCTCCTTGTCAAAAATTTTAACAGAGCCAGAAACAGGATAATAAAGCCCAATAATATGCTTAAGCAAAGTCGTTTTCCCACAGCCACTTGCGCCAAGAATGACCATTATCTCATTTTTATATACATCCATATTGATGCCATCAAGTACTGTTTTGTCGCCAAATTTAGCAACTAAATTGCTTACTTCAATAATTTTATTCTTTTCCATAATCGTTTTTGTATAAAGCATTCTGGCTGACATTAAAATCTTTCAGCCACAAAATTACACTAAAAACACAAAAAGAAATTAATCCAATTGCTAATATATCAAAGTAACACCCAAAATATTTTTGCTGTCAAAAAAAGTATTACATCAAAATCAGAACTTATACATTATCAAGTAGTGGTTTTTGATTTGAGATGCTTTATTTAATAAATCATCCACCACTACTTCTGATGGACTACCAAAATTTGACAATATTTTTTAGATTAATGGAAATTTAGCAAGAATTGAAGTATTATATTCGTTAAAGGATTTGAATATAATTTGTTTTGTAAATTGTGAAATGATTGTTTTCTTATAAAAATTCATTTCAAATGCGAAAATTTTATTCAGTTTAGAGTAAAAAAAGTTAATCTTATGCAGCAAATACAGTTCATTGAATATTTGACAATAATGTGACAACATATTTTTTCGCTTTGAAAAAAGAAAAAGGGGTAAAATGGCACACAAAGTTGCAAAAAGAATCAATGAATCAATTTTGCGATCTTTGGAAAAAAAAATTCTTCTTTATCTTGCATCAAAAATTGATGACTCTGTTAAGCCTGATCATTTAACGTATTTTGGTCTCTTCGGAGCTTTTCTCATCTTAATCGGATATTATTTATGTCATTTTGGATATGGATTCTTATGGATGGCTAGTTTGGGCTTTTTCATCAATTGGTTTGGCGATAGTCTTGACGGAACAGTAGCTCGGTACAGACAAATCGAACGACCGCTTTACGGTTTTTACATCGATCATAATGTGGATGCAATGACAACATTTATTATTGGCGTGGCATTTGGAATTTCACCTTTTTTGAGATTTGATATTGCCATGTATTTGATTATCGCATATTTTTTGTTGTCAATTCATACTTATATCAATTCGTATTTAGCAGGTTTTTTCAAAATAACTTACAGTGGAGTCGGACCAACAGAGGTCAGGATGATTGCAATAATTGCCAACACAATTTTATTTTTTGTTCATAAAAATCCGAAAGTGGCACTTTTTAAAATGCACATTACTTATTTTGATTTAGCTGCGGTTTTTGTCGGAACACTTCTTTACATCGGTTTTATCATTGCTTATTTTCAAGATAAAAAGATTATTAAAAAGAAAGAAAAGGAAAATACCATTAAATGATAAAATTGCGATTCGGCAAGTTCTTTCTAACAAATTTAATCGGTACAACGATTGATACGATTGTTATTTTCATATTTAAAGAATGGGTGTTTCATTCCTATTTTTTTGTTTATATCATCACACCAATTATCGGATTTGAATTTGCAGTGGTCAATAATTATACGATTTCTTTTTTTTGGGTTTGGAAAGACAGAACGGTCAAGAAGCCGAAAGCATTTCTGAAAAACTTCTTACCGTATAATTTGACGGTCATTTCCGTGTTCGGTTTCAGATTAATATTGATCGTTATCATAAGCAAAATTGTGAAACTTGATGTCGTTTTCTGCAATTTAATCGCTTTGGTATTTTCCGGTTTACTAAATTATTTTGGACTCGACAAATTGATTTTCCGAAAGAAGATTAAGGAATTATACTAAAATATT
>QMNM01000122.1 GCA_003647765.1 Candidatus Cloacimonadota bacterium | reverse complement strand
TCCTTATGGCGACATTTATAAGGATGGCATTTTCAATTATCTTACAGAAAATCCACAATGCACACCGCGAGAATTCTCAAAGGAAATAGTGGAAAGATATGTTAATTCTTATTTATCCGGTCAGCAATCTGTCAGACATTTAACCTTGTCTGCTATAAATACTGATTATTATCCAATATTTCAATCTCAATTATTTGACTTTACTGAAAAGTATTCCAAGATTGCGAATGATACGATATTTCTTTCAGCCCGAGACAGTTGTTATCAGTTTGGCAATGAAATTGATATATATGAGTTTTTCTATATGTTAAGTCAGAATGTTCAGGAATCCGATATTTCTCAAGATGTGGATTCTCTAATTTCTATAATAGACAGTTTGGCTTCCTATAAACTTGCCTATGACACGAATTATAATGGTCATGATATAGGTAGAGCAAAAATATTTTTCCCGAATAATTATTGGAATTTTTGTGGAAGTTATCCTCCCGGAAGCACTTGGCAAAAATATTATCAACTTGACTTCACAAAGAATACTCGTTGGGATAGATTTTTAGATTTTTATTATAATCAAGATTCCATTCCTCCTTCTCGTCCTTATTTTAATAGTGCTGTAAAAAGAGAAGGGAATATAATTCTTAACTGGCAAGAATCTTTTGATGCTTCTTATATTTTTTATCAAGTAGAATATTCACCCGCAGGAGATACTTTTAATATTGTAGATTCTTTAACACAAAACAATTATCAATTTTCTTTAGGGGAAGGTAACAATTATCTTAGAATAAAGGCAATTGATGAATTTGAAAATTTTGCAATTTCTGATACAGTTATGGTTTTAACTGATAATCTATTATTGTATTTCTATCCAAATCCTTTTCTACCACGGAAGGGGGATGCATATTTTGAGTATGAGATAAATCAAATAGGTGATGCTACTATCTATATTTATAATATCAATGGTGAATTAGTACGAAAATTAGTAGATTATTCTATTATTGGTAGGAATACAGTAGATTTTGATGGCAAGAATCAAAAAGGAAAATCTCTTGCGTCTGGTGTGTATATTGCTATAATAAAATTCGGTAATCAACACAAAAAATTGAAGTTTGCTATTGTCAGATAAGTTTATAGAATCATCATTTTTATTTCTTTTTAGACGGAGCAATGTAGTGCCTTTAAAAACTTTATTTGGTATAATTGGACATAATATTTCTTATACGCTTTCACCTGCTATCTATAACTACTTATTTATTTATTACTCACTCCCTTACAATTACAACACATTTGATATAAGGAGAGAACAATTTCACAATTTTTTTAATAATCTTAATAAGTATAATTTAGTCGGACTAAATATTACTAATCCATATAAAAGTGAAATAAAGAGGATTTTCCCTGATTGTCAATTGGATAGTGTGAATACCATTAGAATTGAGAATGGAAACTTTGTTTTCTATTCAACAGATGGCTTAGGTTTAATAAAAGCAATTCGTCAAATTGATAAGAAGGTATTATACAATCATCCAAAAGTAATCATTTTAGGTGCAGGAGGCGTAGTCCCTTCAATTATCATTGCATTAAAGACATTTGCCAAATCCATACTTATTCTCAATAGAACATTTGTAAAAGCTAAAATATTAGCGGAAAAATATAATGTTAATTCATTGCAATTAGTAAAACGAAATATGCATTTAATTAAAATTCACGATATAGTAATCAATGCAATTAGTGAGAAAAATTTTGTTGTTGAAAGGAATTACTTTACTCATTCGCAGATAGTTATTGACTTGAAATATTATCCACAGAGGACAGAATTTCTAAAAGTTGCTGAGCAATCAGGAGCAAAAATACAAAATGGATTACCAATGCTTATACATCAAGCAATAGAGGCATTTTGCTTTTGGTTAAAAATAAGAGTGTTAGATAGCGATTATCAGAAATTATTTGATACAGTAATTACAATGAGTTTGTCAAGTTAGCAATCTGTTCGCGTCTAATAAAGGAATTTAATCGCGAACTCATACAAACTTAACAAACTGACGCAGACTTAATTAAAAATCAGAAATACAGAATTATAAATTAGAAATTATATTTCGCGATGAGTTTTATCAAGTTAGCAATCTGTTCGCGTCTAATAAAGGATGAAAAGGCACATTTTTTTAATTGGTTTTATGGGAAGTGGAAAATCATTTGTAGGGCAAAGATTGGCAGAAAAACTTAATTATTTATTTATAGATTTAGATAAAGAGATAGAAAAAGCGACAGGTAATACTATTAAGAAAATTTTTGTAAGATACGGCGAACATTACTTTCGTAAAAAAGAGAACGAAATTCTATCTACATTAAAAGATAAAATAATCAAGTCATGTGTAATTGCTACTGGTGGTGGGATTATATTAAATCCTCTTAATGTAAAGATAATGAAGCAAATGGGGCAAATTGTTTTTCTTAATACAGAATGGAAAACGATTTGGCATAATATAAAAAACTCATCTGATAGCAGACCTTTACTTGATAATAAAACAGAAATAGATATAAAAATATTATATTTAGCCAGATTGCCATTATACAAGAGATACGCTGATAAAGTCATTACTGATTGTAAAACATTTGACATAAATAAACTCGTTCAATGTGGTTAGGTTGTGGAATAGAATAATTTCCACCAAAAAGGTAAATATTTTAATTTGTGAATTTGTGGCTTTAACATATGGAGGTGATGTAAATGAAAAAAATAATCTGGATTATAATCATTATCGTGATTATTTTGATAGGAATATCCAAGTATAATTCCTTTGTACGAATTAGAGTAGAAGTTGATAATAAATGGGCAGAAGTAGAGAATCAATTACAGCGTCGTTATGATTTAATTCCTAATTATGTCAACACAGTCAAGGGTTATGCTGAACACGAGAAGGAAGTGTTTATAAAGGTTACAGAAGCTCGTTCAAAAGTAGGACAAGCCAGTAGTCGTGAAGAGAAAATCAATGCTAACAATGAATTAAGTGGTGCTTTATCTCGCCTATTAGTAGTAATAGAAAAGTATCCTGACCTGAAAGCAAATGTTAATTTTATTCGTCTTCAAGATGAATTATCTGGCACGGAGAATCGGTTAGCTGTTGCTCGTAAAAGATACAATGAGATTGTCAGTTCATATAATCAAAGAATAATGGTATTTCCTAACAATCTGATAGCAAAGATTTTTGGTTTTAAGCAAGAGGCGTTTTATAAAACACCAGAAGAAGCAAAAACAGCTCCAAAGGTTGAATTTTGAACATCTCACAGAATTTTATTGAAAAGCATCTATACAAGCGAACAATTGTGTCTTATTTACTTTTTCCTTTCTCTATTATATATTTAGCAATTACAAGCATTAGACGTTCTTTATATAATAAAAACATACTTAAATGCTACTCTTCCAATGTCAAGATTGTAAGTATAGGTAATTTAACATCAGGTGGCAGTGGAAAGACACCCTTTATAATTTTTCTGGCTAACTATCTGAAAAATAAAGGTAAAAAGGTTGGTATATCTCATAGAGGATACAAAGGTGCTTATGAACATACAGTCCACTTGATTTCTGATGAAGAAGGTGTATTCCCACTGGATACTAGCGCAGGTGATGAAGCAAATTTAATTGCTAGAAACTGTTACGGCATACCTATTATTGTTGGTAAGAATAGAACAGAGGCAATAAAAGTTTTGGAAGATAGATTTTCATTAGATTATATTTTATTAGACGATTCTTTTCAGCATATTTCTGTAAAGCATTATTATGACTTTTTATTGTTTAATAGCATAAATCCATTGGGAAATGGCTTTTTAATACCTGCTGGTATTCTGCGTGACAGTATCGGTAAAATAAAATATGCTGATTGTTTGGTCTTTACTAATGCAGAGAAGGACTATCGTATTCATAGGAAGTTTGTAAAGTTTAATAAGCCCATATTTCGCTGTCAGTATAAAGCTCAAGCGTTTATTGATACTTACACAAAGAGAGAAGTGCCTTTATCAGAGATAAGGAATAAAAGAATTTTGCTGTTGTCTGGAATAGGGACACCGGACTCATTTGAATATACAATTAAACAATTGGGCATTGATTTTATTGAGCATAAGAAATACCCTGACCATTATGCATGGGACAGCAGAACAGAATTGCTGCAATTGGAAAAAGAAGCAATTATAAAAAAGCTTGATTTTATTATTATTACAGAAAAAGATTATTATCGTCATTACAATAGTCCGACATTTGCTACTACAACTCTATATTTGAAAATAAAACTATATTTTCATAATCGTCAACTTTTAGAAGAAGAACTGCGGAACAAATTGATGGCTTGATGAAATTCATTTGAGGAAGAGAAATAGAACGCGGATTACACTGATAACACGGATAAAAAATATTATAAAAAATCCGTGAAAATCTGTATAATCCGTGTCATCTCTGTTCTATAAATGCGAATTTATTGCTAACTTAGATAATTCATCACGAAATAAAATTAAGTAATCAAATCAGTATCAATTAGCATAATCCGTGTGCTATTTTTAAGAGAGGATTTTATATGAAGATGATAGATACGCATTGTCATTTGAATTTTCCTCAATATAATAAGCAAAGAGATGAAGTCATACATCAATGTTTTGCACAAGGAATTAAATATTTAATAAACATAGGCACTGATTTAGAGACATCTATAAAATCCATAGAATTATCTAATAAATACGAAAACATTTTTTGTTCTGTGGGATTTCATCCTCATGATGCAGAATCTTATGATGAAGATGGAATAAAAAGTTTGCTTCATAATAAGAAGATAGTGGCAATTGGAGAAATAGGATTAGATTATTACCGTAATTTAAGTCCAAGAGCGGTCCAGCAACAGGTATTCAGAAAGCAGATTAGGATAGCGAAAGCAAATCAATTACCTATTATTGTTCATTGTAGAGAAGCAGAGCAGGATACTTTTCAAATTTTACAAGATGAAAATCCAGAAAAGGTTGTTTTTCACTGTTTTTCTGGTGATTATAATTTTGCACAAGAAGTGCTAAATCAAGGATGGTTCATATCTTTTACTGGTATAATTACTTATGATAAAGCAAGGTCTCGTCCTGTTATTCAAGATGTGCCATTAGAAAAATTTTTCGTGGAAACAGATGCTCCTTTTTTAACACCGCATCCATTTAGAGGAAAATTAAATAAGCCATATTATGTCCGTTATGTTATTGAAAAAATTGCCGAAATAAAAAACATCTCACCAAACAAAATTGCGGAAATAACCACTGCAAATGCAATAAAATTTTTTCACCTTCTATGAAAATTTGTAATGTAGGCATTTATTCTATTATTTTTCGCTACAAAGGCACTAATGCACAAAGTTTATTTTTGTGTTTTTCTGTAATTTTAATGTGATAAAAAAATTATTCGTGTTCTTTCGTGTTCTTCGTGGCTAAAGAAACTCAATACCTGATGTCTTTTTGTGTTTTTTCGTGTAATTTTGTGGCTAAAAATTTTTTGTGGTATAAATCAAAATGAAAGACAAAACTAAAATGTTCAAAATCGTAATCCTCAGTTCTGGGAAAAGTCGTGGCTCAAACTTTCAGGCAATCGCTGAGTATAT
>QMNM01000121.1 GCA_003647765.1 Candidatus Cloacimonadota bacterium | reverse complement strand
TAGTAGTAGTAATATCTAAATCACCATTTAGTCCTGTTGCTTCTGCAGGTGCTAAATCTTTAAGTGCTTCATTAATTTCATCAACTGCTAGTGATACTTTGGTTGTTGTATTGAAGTTGAATAACCCATCCGGATAATATTCTCCATCTCTAGTAAATCCTAATTCATCAGACCCTAATAAAATTACTTCTAATTCGTTTGGTTCAATTGGTAATCCAGTATTAGAATCCATTTTTAAAGATACGCATTGGAATTTACCAAGTGTGCTGTTGAACCATATTCTTCCAAGTTTCCATTCAGCTTCTGTTGGTACTTCTGAAAGAGTTTCAGGCACTAAATTTTTAACTTGTGCGTTTGGGGACATCTTAAGATGTTGGTGTAATATATAATCTTTTGACATATTCAAATCCTTGTTAGTTTATTTATAATATAAAACTTATTTATTCCACCAAACTAGTTATTTTTTTTGAAATTACAAACCAACCTTTGTATTTCATTTTTTTACTTGTATTACTTTTCAACGATTGGTATATCGGTGCGCCATTCGCTCTTGCAGAATTAGAAAATGCACTTGAAGGGTACCCATTTGTATTACAAAAGTTTATAAAATTACCGTAAGCAATGTCAACTAGCTCTCCATTTGAATTATATATTTTGAATACTTTACTATCAATAAATACAAGGCTTGAGTTATTGTCATAATCATGTTTTGAAACATTTTTAACTATTTTATTTATTATATCATACACGGTTACTTGACCAAATGTAGTAGCTTTATAATATTTTGATTTATGTAGTTTATCCGTATCAATATAATGTCTAGTATTATCCCTTGTATCAAGAACTGATACCTTACCTGAATGTATAGATTTATAGTTATCATTTGCATTATACTCTTCAACTGAAACAAATTTATATTTATTCTTCTTTTTGTTAAATACTGTTATTTTACCTGCATGAACAGATTCATGAATATTATTATCATATAAATTGATTGGAATAATAGTTGTTTTTCCATTACCTTTATCTTTGATTACCACTTTTCCAGTCATATCAAACCCATTTGGTGTTTGGTTAGCCTTGTTAATAAACTTTGTATGGTTTTTGACATCAAATTTTAAATGTAGGATACTTTCTAAATTGATTGCATCTTCTCTTGATGAACTAAATACTTTAATCACTTTATATTTATAATCTTGTGGATTGATCTTCTGGTCTTCAATGAAGAATTGGTTTGATGAAGAAGAAAAGTAATTTCTCCCTATGTTGTTACTTGGTAATTCATTTGTACTTTTACTACCATAATAGTAGTAGTTTGTCTTAATATTTGTAATTCTATAAACATAATGGTATTTATATTCTTTTTTCATTCTATTTTCCTTATTTTATTCTATAAATAAACTGTGAGGACAGATGGTATCTATTTTCCACCATTTTCTTTAAGAACGGGCATTCTTAAAGATTACTCACATTATCCTTTCTCTTATTTATAGATAAAATCACTTTTCTTTCACTTTTAACATACAATTATTGTAAAATAATATTAAATCAAAACAAAGGTACATATATGACACAAGAAACACTAGATAAATTGACTCTGTTACAAGATTCATTAAATGAACTGATTACTCCAAATTGGAAAGAAAACAGAACAGAGCTTGATTTTATGATTGCTTCAACGCAAGAAATGGCTGAACTTATTGATTCTGAATTTTCTGAAACAGTTACTATTGATGGAAAACAGAAGACAATTAAACATAACACTGGTTGGAAATGGTGGAAAGGTAAGAGTGGTGATATTACTACAGACTCCGTTAAATGGGAAGATTTGCATCCAGCAGTAATAGCAAACATTAAGATTGAGCTTACTGATTTATTATTCTTTACACTTTCTCAAAAAGGTCTTGGTGACATGTCTGATCCATTAGGAGATGTTGAATTAAACACCAATGATTGGATTAATTTTGTAACGATTTCCGCATATAATTTACTACAACAACCTGGAAATGCACTTAAACTTGTATTATTATTGGCAGAAAAAATGGACTTTAATATTTCTGCATACTATGTCGCAAAACATACATTAAACCATATTAGACAACTGAATGGTTATAAAGATGGTTCATATGTCAAAGTTAATGATGGTGTAGAAGATAATGAGTTATTACATATCATTATTGATGGTATAACAATTTCAGATATGGAAGAAGATTTCAATACTGTTTCTGATAAAATTATAGCTGGTGTGTATGATACATTCAAAGTTGATGAAACTGACAGAATGAATATCATGAAGTGGGCAGAATTAATTGTTGACACTATGCCAACTGATGCTTTAATCCCTGAAATCAAAGAAGTATAATATGTCTGATGAACTTAAGAGAGAAGATTTAACGACTGAAGACATCGTTGCGGCAATGATGGAACCAATCCAACAACCGGCAAATTCTTTAGAAGAAAGTGCTGCTGAATTGAAAGCAATGGGATTTAGAGACATTTCTCAAGCAGATGATAAAGGTGCGATGGCTGAAGCTATGAAGTCAGTGCAAATAACAAAGGTGCTTGAAGATTCTCATAATGCAAATCAACCAAAAATGACAATTAAAGAACACTTGGAACACCATGCAAAGTTCTTACTAAGTGTATCACCAGGAAAAGATTTAGCATTTATTGTTGGTAACATGACAGTGGAACATGCCCAAGCTATATTGATTACAACGGCGAAGATGAATAATGTGCCAGATGCCGTTATCAAAAAGCATCTCAAAACATTAAGAAAAAAGTACTCTTAATCAATTTTAATTGTATAATAATAACAGAACGACAAATTAAAACAAAACAAAGGACCAATTATGGCAGTAGAATTTAAACAAGAAACAATGGAAGCGGCAATGCGTTGCTCATTAATCATACAACAACAAAATGAGATTTTAGGTGAAGCGTTAGGCGAATTAGCAGGAGACTTTGGAGTGAGCAAATCATTAGCAAAGAAAATTGTAACTGCATATGCTAAAGATACATTAGAAAAGACAAGTGAAAAGTTAGAAGATGAACGCTCTAGTTTAGCAAATGCAGATGTAATGATTGATAGTTTAGAGAATATGTCTTTTGACCCAGAAGATTTATTAGAAACAACATCACAAGACACAGAAGACTAAGCTCTTCTGTTCCACCCCACAAAATCAAAAACTTAAAGGTAAATTATGAGAACTAAAGCACATAAAGCTCCAAGAGCACACGAAGAAGAAGTTGAGGTAGTTAATCCTTTTGCCAAACCTAAAAATATACAAGTTGTTGATGATAAAGCTCGGTCCATGGCAATAGTTAGAATTTATGGTAGTATTGAAGAGCCAGAAGAATACATTGAAGAGTTAGCAAAATTGGATTTTTTGGCTACACAATATGATGCCGTTGAAATCACATTAAACTCGCCAGGTGGTAGCTTAAATACTACTGTTGATATTATATCAATAATTAACAATTTTAAGTATATTATTACGATTGGTAAAGGTGAAATTGCTTCCGCTGCATTTATGTTGTGGTCAATTGGAAATGTAAAGGTAGTTACAGATTATTCTATGTATATGGCTCACAGAGAGTCTTATGGTATGTATGGTAAAACGTCTGAACACAAACATGCAGCAGATATTTTCGGTGTAGTTTATGAAGAATTATTTGAAGAATGTTTTGGAACTATCTTAACAGAGAAAGAAAAACAAATCGCTGAACGAAGTGAAGCATGGATTTCATTCAAAGACTTAAGATCAAGAGAAGGTATTATTAGCTACGATGAATATATTGAAGCTAAAAACCCATATCAAATTGGTGAAATCTACAAGACACAAGATGGTAAGACATTTATGTTTGATGGAGATACTGATACATATAGATCGGTGACTTGTGATTTCGGTATGGAATATATTACTGATATGACGGACTACTTATACGGTATCGCTAATGTAACTGAATTTGAGAAACCAAAGAAAATCAAAATCAAAAAACCAAAAAAAGATACTAAACAGAAGAAGAAAGAAAAAAAGAAAAAAGCTAAGAAAGAAAAATAACATGAGTAAAGAGCAAAATGTTGGTGGGTTGGATCTAAAGAATTTATCCGATTCTTCTTCTATTTTTGTTTCTGACAAAAAATCAATTAAAATGTCATACAGATTACACGATTTACTTGTAGTAGATGGCTTTGAATTGATGAAACTAAAACTAAAATCTTCACTTGTATGTCGTATTGGTAAGTATATTGACGAAGAGTCTGGGCAACCAACTCTAAGAATTGATTTAGTTGATGAAGAAAAAAAAGAAATAGTTTATACCACCAATGAGAAGTTCTACAATGGGATTGGGCTTAGTGCCTTCCTTGTAACTTATGGACTAATAGGTCAGTGGGAAATAGTCCCAACGGATAAATTATGTCGTTCTTATTTACTTGGTGATAAAAATTCTCTATTAGAAACATTAGATACTTACAACATAAAAATTTCTAAATCTGCCGACTGGCACATCAGGAACGAAATGGATTAAATTCCAACACAAAGGTCAACTATGAAATACGCTCCATACTCATTCTCAAAGATTAACTCTTTTGAACATTGCCAAAAACAATTTGAATTTACTTATGTCAATAAAATTAGCCCAGATGTAGAATACAGAGATCCTATATTCTTTCAAAGAGGACGATTTGTTCATGCTTATCTTGCTCATAGATTAACTGGTGGTGCTGGTGAAGTTTATGGTTACAATAATGTAGAGATTGCTGACCGATTGAAACTAATTGAAGATGCAGAGAATACTTTAAGCAACGAGTATGTAGCATTAACACTTGGTTTTGAAGTAACAAATGTTGAAAAAGAAATTAGACTAGATTCTAATTTACTACCAACAAATGGTGATTATGCTGTGAATGGTTATGTAGACTATTATGCTGTGGATGGTGAGTTTGCAACTGTTATAGACTGGAAGAGTGGTCAATATAGACCAACTCAAAAATTCAAACAGTTGGAACTATATGCGTTATGGCTTTTTCAGACTTATTCAGAAATTAAAGAAGTTGATTTATTATACTATTTTGTTGAAGAACAAAAATATGCTTTCAAAACCGTTACATTGGAAGATGTAATAGAACTTCGGAATAATCTTGGTGTTTCAATCAATATTATTGAAGCAACAGACGAATTTGAATTGAATCCTTCTAAATCATGTGAATATTGTAAGTTTATCAACACTTGTAGAGATAAATACAATATAGAGTATTAATGTATAATTAGTATAAAAAAAGGAAAAACAATGATTGTATTAGACGATAATAACATAGACAAGGTAATGTCACATAAGGGAACACAACTTATTTTATTTTATTCTGAGAATATTCCTACACTTGATGGGATTATTTCGATTTTTGAAGGCTTTGAGTCTCAATTAAAAGGTAAGGTGGATGTTTACACTTGTGAAATAGAAAAACAAAAAAGAACTGGTGAATACTTCCAAATGAATACACTACCAGCTGTTCTGTTTCTTAGAGATGGAAATGTATATGGTAATATTGCTGGACCTTCTTCAAAAGCCAAATATGAATCACTAGTTAAAGATGGTTTAGTTCAAATGATTGAAGATGACAAAGCAAAAAAAGAAAAAAATCC
>QMNM01000120.1 GCA_003647765.1 Candidatus Cloacimonadota bacterium | reverse complement strand
TTATTTACCTGTATTGCTGAATACATACACGTATTTAAAAAGTTTTCTCTTTGCCACGAAAACCCTTCAAAAATAGTTCTTTTAGAGGCGGGCGGAATGTCGTATAACTTATTTATATCCGCAATTAATGCGGATATATAACCAATATGGTGTTATATCCGAAGTATACTTCGGATATACATCCTTTTGTGTGCCAATTATTTTTCTTTGTCAATTTCACTCCTTTCCTTCATCCTATCCAATGGACTTACTATTTTTTCCAATTCTTTCTAACCACAAAGACACAAAGAAAAGAAATAAACAAATTCAGGCATTCCCAAGATAGAGCTTGGGAATGCCTGAATTTTCATACTCCTTTGTCCGCCTTGTGAAATTTCTTCCTATTTCACTTGGGTTAAATCTTTTCCTATTTAATTGGGTATCCTGACTTGTTTTCGGGACATTAATATTCCTTCCGTCAATGTTTATCCTTCATTTTCCTCATCAACAATGATTTTGGCATAGAAAAACGATAGAAAGTCCCGGCTGGGTCAACAACTTGGGACATCAGTTTTTTTACTTTTTCCTCGCTCATATTTTCTTCACCTTCAAGTCCAATGATTGATGCAAGGGCAGAAGTCATCTTTGCGCCCACATCTTTTACCTCAGATGTTGGTCCGTAACATCCGCGACAGGGCATATTAGCTTTAATACACCTACCATCTCCCTCCTCACTGCATCCAGAGCGAGTTACGGGTCCCATACAAATAATCCCTTGCGCAAGAAAGCATTTTTCCGGGTCTGCTTCAACAAGAGAAATCCTATTTATCTTTTCTATTGATAATTTTTCAGGCTTGGTTTCATTAAGAGAGCAAGTTTCACATAAGGCTTTATTTGGAGAAAGGACTGTACCTTTTGAAGGTAAATCACCTGACAAAATTGTATTGATTGCTTTCATTGTTAAATAAGGTGCAGGAGAGCAACCTGGGAGATAATAATCCACATCAATCACCTGGTCGGTAGTCTTTACTGTGTTATGAAAG
Organism: Candidatus Cloacimonadota bacterium; assembly: GCA_003647765.1. Lineage (GTDB taxonomy): Bacteria > Cloacimonadota > Cloacimonadia > JGIOTU-2 > B8-G9 > B8-G9. The sequence goes on along the minus strand of QMNM01000120.1, from coordinate 4,648 downwards.
GCAGGTAAAGTTAATTCCCCTTCAGGCACTTTTGAAACTGTCTGAGGAGTTATTCCCTTTGGATTATCAATTGATGGACAATTCTTGCCATACGAAGAATTAAATATGGTTTCTCTATCCCAGAAATTAGCTAACCCAGGAATTCCACCAAGTTGTGAACAAGCTCCATAAGATACAATTATCTTTGATTTTTCTCTTAGCAGTTTTGCCATTTCTTCTTGTTCGTCTGTGCGAATAGCTCCATTTATGAATGTTACATCTATTTCATCTTTTTTCATTTTTCTTACATCAGCGTATTTGAAATCCATAGCACAGGGCCAGAAGACGATATTAACTAAATCAGCTACTTTAAGTATATCTTCATTTAAGTCAATTATGGCTTCTTCACATCCACCACACGAGGCACACCAATAAAAAGCGACTTTAGGTTTTGCCATTTATTCCTCCGTAAAACTTATTTTACCACGAATTAACACGAATTTTCACAAATTATATTTTATTTTTTTACCACGAATTAATACGAATAATATTACTTTAATAATGTAAAATATGTAATAATTTTTTATAAAGTATTACTACAAAACAAGTCTTTCATATTCAAGACTTTTAGCATCAAAATTCAAGATAATTGCCAACTTTAGACCAGTGGCTTTTAAATAATTTAGTGCCTGTGCTCGGTGTATATCTGTAATTTTTTCTACAGTTTTCAATTCTAAGATAATCTTATTCTCTATTAAAATATCAGCATAATAATTACCGACTATCTCATTTTCAAATTTTACTTTTATTGGAGCCTGCTGGACTGCTTTAATTCCTTCTTTTCCGAATAAAACCATTAATGCATTTTCATAAACCTTTTCTAAAAAACCTGGCCCAAGTATAGTATGTACTTTCATTGCAAGCCCAATAATTTCATAAGACAACTCTTTATACAAGATCTTGTTCTTTTTCATCTGAAAATCCTTTCACCACAAAGTCACAAAGACACAAAGAAAATAAATATAAACTCTCATTCTCATCCGTCTTGGCTCGGCCAAGCCGAGACAGAAGCCCCAGCCTGGGAATGCTTACTTGCCATTTTCATACTCCTTTGTGTCCCCGAGGTATCAAGGACATGTATGTTTCATTATCATTTGTGTTAATTCGTGTTAATTCGTGGTTAATTCATGGTTAATTCATGGTTAATTATCTAAGCGTTCCTTCGTAGTGTGTGGTATACTGACGCTTCTTTACTGCTTCTGGAATATAATCAGGCAGAACCATTGGAGAAATCTTTTTCCTATCTATACCAAGTTTTTCAACTTCTTTTTCATATTCGTAGACATGGTCTAAATTCAATTTGCCAAGTTTTGCACCTTTTGCATATTCTGCTGCGTATCTACCTGCTCTTCTGCCAAATACGATAAGGTCAAGTTGAGAGTTACCCATCAAACGATTTCTACCATGCACGCCGCCAGAAGCCTCGCCAGCCACATAAAGTCCAGGCAGCTTTGTTTCGCAATGGTCGTTTATTTCTAATCCCCCATTCTGATAGTGCAAAGTAGGATAAACGAGCATCGGCTCTTTTGTTATGTCCACATCAAACCGACCAAACTGTCTTAACATTGCAGGCAGATTTTGTTTAATTGCTCCTGCACCATTGATTTGTTCAATAAGTGGAGTATCCAGCCATATGCCGAGATTTCCAGCAGGAGTTTTTATTCCATTTCCTCTCTCTGTGCATTCTCTTATAAAAGCTGATGCCTCTATATCACGGGGTTCAAGTGGATATACAAAGAGTTCGCCATTTTTATTTACAGGTTGGGCACCCATTCCTCGCAATTTTTCTGTGCATAAGAATCCAACGATTTGCAGCGGATACACAGCTCCAGTTGGATGATACTGAACAGAATCCATATATAACAAGTTTGCTCCAGCCCTATAGCCCATTACCAGACCATCTGCTGTAGCACCGTAATGATTAGTGGTTTCAAATCCCTGTATGTGCAGTCTGCCAAATCCACCTGTAGAAAGGATTGTAGCTTTGGCTTTAATAGTAAAATATTCTTTATTTTCAAGATGATAAAGAACTGCACCTGCGACTCGTCCATTACTATCTTTTATTAGTTCCACAGCAGGTTGATGTTCAAGGATTTTAATCTTATCAGGTCTATTTTGAACTTCATCACGCAGAGTTCTGCAGATTGCTGCACCAGTGTAGTCTCTGGCAGAATGCATTCGTGGTCTGCAAGTTCCCCCACCAGATTTTGTCTTCATTGTTCCATCAGGATTTCTATCAAACATAACGCCCAGGTCTTGAAGCCATTTTATTGCATCTGGAGCATCACAAACCAATGCTTTTGCCAATTCAGGTTTATTATCAAAATGCCCCCCGCCAATAACATCTAAATAATGTAGAACAGGAGAATCGTCAGGTCTGACCGCAGCTTGAATGCCACCTTGAGCCATCATTGAATTTGAATCACCAATCCTGAGTTTAGTAACAAGAATTACATTTGCACCATTTTCAGCCGCAAGAATTGAAGCCGAAAATCCAGCAGAGCCAGCACCTATTACCAACACATCTGTCTCATAATCTGGATGGTCTAAATCAAAATCTGCTGGATTGATTCTTGAAAAAGTTTCAAGCAGTTCAGCAACTTTTGTTGTTATTCTTTCTCCCTTATTTGGACCTATTCTGATTTCTCTTCTTGCCTCTGGTTTGTAGTCTGGATGAAATTTGTTTAGAACTACATCCCTTTCTTGTGCTGACATACGAGGAAATAATTGCTTTCCTGACTTTGCTAATTTTAATCTTGCAGGTCTTGTCTTCTCAACATTTCTTATTGATTCTTGCATATATTCTGGATACATAACCTCTCCTAATTAATAATTAATAATTTTTAATTTTTAATTATTTTTTTGCTTTTGAGTTGATTTAATTATTGATGTTATCACTTTGATGATTTCAATAGATTCATTTTTTAAGTTTTCTATTCTGCTGGTTTTTACGAAATCCTCGTCGTTTAATATTCTTAACCAATAATTTGTTTCTCTTGCTTCCTTTAAAGCAATATACATTTTTGCAATAAAATCCTTTTTACTTTGGGCAGCAATTGCTTCTTCAACATTTGCCCCAATGCTTGTGCCAGAGCGAAGAATTTGTTTAGATAAAATGTATTCCCTATTTTCAATTAGAAATCTATAAAGTCTTACTATTCTCCTTGCAAAATTATAGGTTTTCTCTTTAATTATATTATCAGTTTTCACAATTATTAATTGAAAATTATTAATTAAAAATTTAAAATTATCCGAGTTTTACCTCTCTTTCGTAATATAATTTCTTTATTTTTTCTTTATTTGTTTTCATTAATTTTTCAATATCTTTATCATATTTTCCTTCTGCAATCTCTTTTACGCGAAGTTCAAGGTCAGGACTCTTTTTGAGAAGATACCTTCCTGTAAGGCGACGAGCTAAAATTCCAGCATTATATTGCACGATTTCAGCTGGGCATCTGAGAGCACAAAGTCCACAGCGAATGCAATCAAATGATAAATCTGCTGCCTTTGCAATATCTCCTTTTATGAGTGCTTGAACATAATCCATAACCTCAATATCTTGTGGACATGCTTTTGTGCAAGTATTGCAAGATACACAACGGAATACAGTGGGATAAAGTGTTTTAAAAGAATTAATATCCGGTGTTAGTTTTGTAATGTCATAAATAGGTTTTTCAGCAGGCACGAAAGGAATTTGTGCGATATACATTCCGTCAGAAACAACTGTTTGACAGGCGAGACCGGCTTGTAACTTATAGTCACCTTTTTCACGATATAGAGTTGCACAAGCGCCGCAAAAGCCTTCTCTACAGCCGACTCCCGTTGTAAGTTGGAATCCGGCATATTCCATTGCAGTAATAATAGTTGAGCTAGCAGGCACATCAAAGCCCTCACCTAAGATATAAACTTTAACCATTTCTTGGTCTTTTGCCATATTTATTCCTCCTTATGTTTCACCGCAAAGACGCGGAGAACGCAGAGATTTTAATTAAATTATTTATTTTCTCCGTGTTCTTTGCGACTCTGCGGTGTAAATCATTACATTTTAAAAATTATTAACTAATCTTACTATTCCTTTGGTAAGCAAGTTAACATTAAAGTTAATTAATAGTCCTAATCGTTTATCGGTAATTTTAAGATAAGTTAATAGTTGTGCCTTATGAATTGGTAAAATTTGTTCAACGGATTTTAGTTCAATAATAATTTCATTTTCAACTAAGTAGTCAATTCTATATGAACAGTTTATCTGTTTACCCTTATAGAATAGAGGAATGGCATATTCTTTCTTATAATTCATTCCATCTAAATCAAACTCATACCCGAGACATTCTCTATATGCTGATTCCAATAAACCTGGACCTAAATGTTTATGAACCTCTATTGCACAGCCAATTATCCTTTCCGAAAGCAGATTTAATTCTTCTCTATTCATAATATTCCTTATGTTTCACCGCAGAGACGCGGAGAACGCAAAGATTTAATTAAATTATTTATTTTCTCTGTGTTCTTTGCGACTCCGCGGTGTAAACCATTTTACCGAAGCCCCATCTCCTTTGTCTTCTTTTTCACCGCAGAGACGCTGAGAACGCAAAGATTTTAATTAAATTAT
>QMNM01000119.1 GCA_003647765.1 Candidatus Cloacimonadota bacterium | reverse complement strand
GCTGTTTCCACTTGATAAAGCAGATAATATCACTTGTTCAAAATTTTTTTCATTTAGCTCTGTCTCTGTCCAAATATTTGTTCTGATGCTCTTAAAATATAGTTTGTGCGGGTAAATATGGAATTTTATAAATCCCCAGGATATTAGCCGTGAATGTAGATCAATACTACCAATTGCAGATTTTCGGAATCCTCTTTTATTGTAATCATCCCATTTTTTTAGGATTTCTGGATATGCGTTTTTTATTACCTTACTCGGAAACAAGAGATAGAATAATTTCTTATTGGAATAGATAGCATCCATCCAGTAAGACATAAAATTCCAAACTTCTATTCCATCAAAATCAGTAGCTGTCCAGTCAAGCCATTGATATGTGCGATGCTTCTTTTCTAATCTTTTCTCAACAGGATGAGCAATAAATCCTACTGCACCTTGTGTTTTTAACATCGGGATATATGTAGAAGGATTAGTACATATTGGTAAAGTATCATTAGTATTAAAAATCAAATAGTGATTGTTTTTGTTTGCATCATTCAATTCATAGCCAATCAGAACAAATAGATTATTATGTCTCTTTTGATAGCCCAATTTTTTAGGTGTTAGATTATTATGGTCTGTGATGGCGATAAAATCTATTTTGCATGCTTGGGCGCATTTAATAATACTATCTAAACTGCCATTAGAATCAAAAGAATATTCAGAATGTATGTGTAATGAACCAGTATATTCGTAAAATTTGCGATTGGAAATTTCTATTATCCGCATAGAATTAATGATAGTTATAAAAATCACTTATGCAATTCATCTGTGTTGTAATAATCTTTATATTATAGAATATGGTGGGTGGTACTGGATTTGAACCAGTGACCTCTACGATGTCAACGTAGCACTCTAACCAACTGAGCTAACCACCCTAAAATCAAGAGTCAAAATCTCCTATTATTCCTATTTCTTTGTCAAATATTTTTGAGCGACAGAAATATAGAACCTATGCATACATTTAGTATAAAAAGTAAAAAATATGGACAAAAAATTTGACCTTATTCTGTATTGACAAAAATAAAACCTAAACTGGCATATTATACTTTGTGAAAATAAATCACAGCCAGAAAACACAAGAGGATAGATGATGAAAAAAAATTGGATATTAAAAGAAAATAAACATTACAATATTCTTGTAAGTATTCTAAAAAATAGAGAAATAGAGAACATTGAAAGTTATCTTAATCCCAAAATTGAGGATCTTAATGATTTCACACTTCTTAAAGATATAGATAAAGCAGTGGATAGAATTTTTCAGGCACTTATAAATAAAGAAAAGATAATGATTTTTGGTCATGATGATGTAGATGGTATAACAAGTGTTTTTATTCTATATAATTATCTAACAAAATTAGGTTCACAATATCATTATTCATATATTCCCAATAGAGAAATAGAAGGTCATGGAATGAAATCTGGCTTTATCAACAAGGTAAAAGAAATAGGTATAAATTTGGTAATAACTGTTGACGGCGGTATTTGCTGTTATGACAAAATAGAAGCTCTCTCAGAAATGGGCATTGATACAATTATTACTGACCATCACATTCCACCTGAAAAATTGCCTAATGCTTATGCAATTATAAATCCCAAACAAGCTGATTGTAAATATCCTTTTGATATGCTGGCTGGTGTTGGTGTTACTTATGCCTTAATTTCAATTATGTCTAAAAAGACAGGTATCCCTTTATCAAAAGATGATATTCTTATGACCGCTTTGGGAACTATTGCTGATAGAGTGCCACTTATTTATGATAATAGAATTTTCAGCAAAATTGGATTAAGATACTTGAGAACCAGTAGAAATAAATTTATCAATTTTGTTACTTATCAGAACTCTGAATTATCCACTAATAATCTATTAAACTTGATAATAAAGTTAATGAATGCTGGACGAAGCACTGATGGCAACCATTTAGCATTGGAAGTATTGTTTATAGAAGATTATTTTAAAATTAGGGCTCTTTATAACAAATTGAGCTATATTCTAAAAGAGTATGATATTCAACAAAGAACTGCTTTTGCTTTAATAGATGAATTATATCAAAATAACAATAATAATATATTTATTCATCTTGATGATAATGCTATTCCTTTACCTTTAATTGGTTCAGTTGCTTCTTATGTTAATAGCAAGTATCATATCCCAGCAGTAATACTCAAAAGTAATGGACAGATTATCACTGCTGAGGCAAGAGGACCTGAGGGATTCAATTTTGTAGAATTATTTAATAGCATAAGCGATCTATTAATTCAATATGGAGGGCATAAGCGAGCAGCTGGATTTAGTGCTGAACTGAAAAATTATGAGCATATAAGAAATAGGATGATAGATTTCGTAAGTAATGGAAAATACAATTTTTGTAAGAAAGATGATATAGTTATTGACTATCAGCTTGACAAGCATGCTTTTGATATGAATGAACTTATAAATATTAACAAGCAAATGTATCCGTTTGGAGAAAATAATTATAGACCTATCTACTTAATAAAGAATTTGCCTATGAATGAATTATATAAATTTCCTTTTTCACAAGGAGCATTTCAAAATATTGAAGGAGAAATATTAGACATAGTATTTACTGTGGACGAGGAGAATAGTAGGTTATGTATAGTTGATTGTATGCGTTCAGGATTTTCGCAAAATAGTGGATAAAAATGCTGGGTAGTCCTGTATAAGGTATTCTGAGATGTGAGATGCTTTATTTAATAAATCATTCACAACTACTTCGGGGGGCTACCAAATGTTGAAACAATAAATATAAAATATAAAATTTATTTAATGTCTAATGGTTGCTTTTGTAACTTGATAAAATAGAACGATGAATATAATAAAAAAGAAACTTAATACAATTCGTATTTGCTTGTTAGGACTAATTAGTATCCAAAATCTGCTATTGTTCGCGAGCATTTCCTCTATTTTTATAATTATACTTTATTTTCTATTCCCTCTATTAGTAAATGATTTTCAAATATTAAAAAATACTGTATTTATTATCAGATTTATTTCTCTTGCTATTTTCCTCTATTTTATCATTAAAATAGTCATTTCATTTCACTCTATACATTATTTAGCTGATAAAATTGAAAAGCAATTTCCACAACATAATGAAGTTCTGCTATCCAGTTTGGAATTAGAAAATGAGACAAGATATTCAGCAGACATAATTAGTGCTAATCAACAACAAGCAGAAAAAATAGCAAATAATCTAAAATTAAAAGAAATCCTATCTTTTAAAGGCGTTCTGTCAGCACTTTATTATTTTATCCCAATTATTGTGATAGTTATTGTTATCGGTCTTACAAATGCTCAAACTTTATCTGACACTATTACAGGCCTTACTAATCCAGAAAAATTTAAGCCACATTATGAAAAATTTATAGATGTCTTACCAGGAAATATAACTATACTACGCGGCTCTCAACAAAAAATTTCTGTCAAAAACTATTATCCTAAATTATCCTATTTACTGTTCTACAAATATGAGAAGTATTGGAAAAAAGTTGAAATGGATAAAGGAGAATATACTTTCTATAATCTTAGTAGTAATATGGATTATTGTGTAAAATCCATCAGATTTGGAGGGAATTACCAAGCCATATCTGATACATTTACTATTACTGTGATTGAAAAACCAGTGATTAAAAATCTGAAGCTAACTTATATCTATCCATCTTATTCAGGACTAAAAACAAAGGTACAAGATAATTCTCTTGGAAATATCATTGCTCTTGCTGGAACAAAAATTTTGTTGGAATTGACTGTGAATAATCCTTTATTAGACGCCAGAATAATCTTCTCTGATGGACAAACAAAACCATTACAACAAAAAGATAAGAATTCAAGAGGACAAGAGTTCAAGACAGCTTTTACTGTTACAAAAAATCTTACTTACCATTTCTTATTTGAGGATATTCTACATAATCAGAATAAGATTATTGAAAGAACTATTACAATCGTTGACGATGAAAAACCATGTATTGAGATAAAAAAACCAGCACGAGATAAGATTTTAGCACAATCTATGACAGAAGAAATTGGCTTTTTTGCAACTGATGATTATGGCATTTCTCAAATAGATGTTAATTATAAGAAAAATGATGAAAATTCAATCAGCAAAACAATCAGAGAAAATGTCAGAACTACAACATTAAAAGATAGTTTCATATTAGATTTAAATGATCTGAGATTATTACCAGGTGATGTAGTAAGTTATTATCTTACAGTGTATGACAACAGGACTTATTTTAAGCGTCAACAAGGTAAGTCAAGAACATATCTGCTTCGCTTTCCTTCTATTGAAGAGATGTATGATGAAATCAGAAAGACAGAACAAGACCAATTTAGCCAATTCTCCAAAAATTTGGAAGAATCCCAAAAATTGAATAAGAAATTTGAGGATTTACGCAGAAAATTCTTGAAAAAGGAAGATTATACTTGGGAAGAAAAACAAGATTTAAAAGATATTCTTAATAAGCAGAAACAACTTTCTGAACAAACAGAAAAAATAGCAAAGGATTATAAAAAATTTATAGATGAAATTGAGAAAAATAGAGCTGTCTCTGATGAGACATTGGAAAAGTTAAAACAGATTCAAGAGATAATGGAGGAGATATCTACACCTGAATTACAACAAGCAATGAAAAAGTTGCAGGAAAATTTGCAGAATATTTCAAAACAAGAAATGCTTAAAGCATTGAAAAATTTTAAGTTCTCACAAGAGGACTTTATGAAAAGATTGGATAATACTTTAAAGCTTCTTAAAAGTGTGCAGATGGAACAGAAGATGCAAAAGCTTGTTCAACAGGCAGAAGAATTGGAAAAGATGCAAAAAGATTTAGACCAGAAAGCACAAGATAAAATAGATAGTAATCAGCCAATGGATGATTTGGCACAGAAACAAGATGAAATTTCAAAAAAATTGGAACAGATGAAAAAAGAGATAAAAGAACTGGCTGAACAATTAAAAAAGGAAGGCAATAAACAGGCATCTGAACAATTGGAAAAGACATTGTCAGAAATGAATAAAGATAATCTATCAGAACAGCTATCCGAGCTTTCAAAAATGATGCAACAAAACCAGAAATCAGGTATGTCTGGCAAACAGCAACAAACAGAAAAAAGTTTCCTTAAATTAAAACAGAATCTTCAACAAGCACAGGGTATGATGCAATCTATGATGCAAATGGCACTTATGCAAGATTTAGAAAAAGCATTTGTAAGATTGCTATATTTCTCAAATGAACAGGAAAATTATCTTGATAGCCCTGAATCTGATCCATTCCTTATTCTTGACCAAGAATATGCTATTTTTGAAGGTCTAAAAGCGACCATCAAGCAACTTTATCGCAATCCACAGATTAGTTTGGTGCTTTCTCCACTCTTTGCTATACATGCTGGTCAAACTTTGAATACTTGCGAGGAATTATTTGATGATATAAATAATCGTCGCAATAGCAAAGTAACAAAACACAAAAACGATATCTTTGCTGGAATTAACAAGATGTTAGCAGATATATTGAATTCCAAGCGTCAGATGTCACAAGGTGGCGGTGGTGGAATGCAAAGTTTAATGCAACAATTACAACAGATGTCCAAACAGCAAAATTCTATAAATATGCTTACTGATATGATGTATCAAGAGATGATGCAACAGCAAGGACAATTGTCTCAACAGC
>QMNM01000118.1 GCA_003647765.1 Candidatus Cloacimonadota bacterium | reverse complement strand
TTTTTTGCTAATGAAAGACAATGATCAACAAGAATATAATTCTGTTGTGATAAAGCAAAGTATGAACCAAAGTGGAATAATTGACTTTTAATAAATAATTCTGGTTTAATAAATGATATAGGTATATCTATTTCGTCTTTATAAAATGAATATTCAGCATTGCACTGTTCATCTTTGAAAGCAAAAGCTAAACTTGTCTTTCCTCGTGATGAAGTAAAAATATTATCCAATACAATATTAGAACATTTCAGTTTAGCCAAAATGAATTTACCAAAATAATCATTAGATATAGGCGTTATTAAATAGGTACTTATGCCAAATTTTCCAAGAGTTAATGCAGAGTTAAATATAGAGCCGCCTGCATAAAAGCGAAAACTATTATCAGTTTGCTTTACGAGGTCAATCAAAGTTTCACCAATTAAGCATACTTGCTGGTTAGTTTTTGGCATATATCTAAAATACCCCAGGACAAGATGACAATAAGATAAAGATTAAAAGATTGAAAGATTATAAAGATTGAAAGATTATAAAGATTGAAAGATTATAAAGATTGAAAGATTATTTGAATATTTTTATAATCAAATTATAATGGCATATTGCCATGTTTTTTATTTAGTTGAGGTTCTCTTTTATTGCGAAACATTTCTAATGCTTCAATAATAGATTTTCTTGTATATTCTGGTCTTATTATGCCATCAATATAGCCCCTTTTTGCGGCTTCATACGGATTGGAAAATTGCGCTTCATATTCTGCGATTTTTTCACGCATTTTTTGTTCTGGGTTGTCAGCTCCTTTAATTTCCCTGCGGAATATTATGTTAGCAGCTCCTTGCGAACCCATAACAGCAATTTCTGCTTGTGGCCAGGCAACAGACCAATCTGAGCCTAGGTCTTTGCAGCACATACCAATATATGCTCCGCCATAGGATTTTCTTAGTGTTACAGTCAATTTAGGGACACTGGCTTCTGAATAAGCATAAATAATCTTTGCTCCGTGTCTGATAATACCGCCAAATTCTTGATCTTTTCCCGGCAAAAAGCCAGGCACATCTACAAGAGTTAGAAGAGGAATATTGAATGCATCACAGAATCTAATAAAACGAGCAGCTTTATCAGATGAGTTTATATCCAATACTCCAGCAAGGATCTTTGGCTGATTAGCAACAATACCTGTTGAATATCCTCCAAAACTTGCAAAACCAATTACAACATTTTGTGCATAATACGGCTGAACCTCAAAAAAAATTCCTTCATCAGCAATGATTTCAATTACATCGCGCACATCATAGGCCTTTTTATTATTTGTTGGCACAATCTTACGCAGTATCATATCTTTTCTATCTTTTGGATCATCTGTATAGAGATAAGGTGGCTTCTCATAGCAGTTTGAAGGCAGATATCTCAGCAATTCTTTAATCGCCTGAAAACAAGTTGACTCATCTGGAAATACAAAATGCCCATTACCACTTATTGTGTTATGTGTAATTGCTCCACCTAATTCTTCATTATTTATATCTTCACCTGTTACTGCCTTGATTACTTTCGGACCTGTTATATACATCTGACTTATTTTGTTCACCATAAACACGAAGTCAGTTAAAGCAGGAGAATATACAGCACCACCAGCACAGGGTCCAAGTATTACAGAAATCTGCGGTATAATGCCAGAGGCTTTGACATTACGGTAAAAGATACCTCCGTATCCATGAAGAGAGCTAACACCTTCTTGAATACGAGCACCACCAGAGTCATTCATACAAATTATAGGCACACCTGCTTTAATTGCCATATCTTGAATCTTCTGAATTTTTAAGGCATGCATCTCACCTAAAGAACCACCCAAAACAGAAAAATCCTGAGCATAAATAAATACCTTTCGTCCATTTATTGTGCCAAAACCAGTATTTATCCCGTCAGCAGGTATAATCTTCTTCTCTAAGCCAAAGTTTGTACTATAATGTTTAACAAACATATCAATTTCCTGAAAGCTATCTTTATCAAGAACCTTTGCAATTCGTTCTCTAGCAAAGAACTTTCCTTTTTGATGTTGTTTAGAATGTCTTATACCTTCTTTATCTTTTATAAAATCCTCTTTATCTTTCAATTCATTTATCAAATTTGTAATTGTTTTCAAAGGCATATTTACCCCTTGCTTATATTATATCTAATCTTTAAAAAGATAACATCATACTATCAGCATAAAAATAAACTTAATAATTTTACAAAGATTAAAAAATTCATAAAGATTCATAAAGATTAAAAGATTCATAAAGATTAAAAGATTATTTGTAATGGTAATTTATCTGCTATAATACAGGATTACAACATTTTTCTTCCATTCATATAAGGACGTAGAACTTCTGGTATAATAATATTACCATCTTTTGTTTGATAATTCTCTAATATGGCAATCATTGTTCTTGGGGTTGCAACTCCTGATGCATTCAAGGTATGTAAATAATGCACTTTCTTGTCGTCATTAGAACGGAATCTGATATTTGCTCTTCTTGCCTGAAAATCCTGAAAATTACTACAAGACGATACTTCCAAATACTTTTGCATCCCTTTAGTCCAAACTTCCAAATCATAAGTTTTGGCAGATGCAAAACTCAAGTTCACACTACACAATTCAATTATTCTATATGGTAATTTCAGTGCCTGTAAAATCTCTTCTGCTTCGTTTAATAGATTTTCCAATACCTGAGCCGATTTATCAGGATGAACGAACTGTACTAATTCCACTTTGTTAAATTGATGAATCCGTTGCAATCCTTTTGTCTCCTTTCCATAAGAGCCAGCTTCTCGTCTGAAACAAGGTGTATAAGCAACATATTTGATTGGCAAATCATCTTCATATAATATCTCATTCTGATGAAGATTTGTCAATGGCACTTCTGCTGTTGGTATCAGAAAATAATCGTCTTGCTCAATTTTATACATATCATTTTCCAATTTTGGCAATTGTCCAGTACCAGTCATCGTATTTCTGTTGACAATAAAAGGCGGGAAAATCTCTATATAATTATGATGCTGTATGTGATAATCAATCATAAAATTAATCAATGCTCGTTCCAGACCTGCTCCTAGTCCACGAAAACTAATAAATCCAGAGCCAGTAATTTTTGCCGCTCTTTGGAAATCAATTAAGTCCAGAGCATCAGCAAGTTCTATATGAGTCAATGGGACAAATGGCAAATCATTTCTATCACCAAATTCACGAATAAATTTATTATCCGCATCTGTATTGCCAATAGGAACAGATTGATCAAGCACATTCGGAATAGTCAATAATAACGTTTTGAATTCTGCTTCAATCTGTGAAACACGATGCTCAATCTTTTTTATTTCTTGAGCTAGCTGTTTCATATCTTTTATTTTTGTTTCAACATTCTTTTTTTCTCTTTTAAGTTTGGCAATTTCTTTGGAGATTTTATTCTGAAAAGCCCTCTTCTGTTCAAACTCATATAATATCTCTTTTCTTTTTTCATCAACTTCAAAAAGATGGTCAACATCTGCTTTTTCACCTTTTGCACGAATGGATTTTCTTACTAAATCAATATTCTGGCGAATGAATTTTATATCCAGCATTACTTCCCACCTATAATTCTATTTGCTATCTCCACAATTTTAATAAAGCTATTTTTATCCAGGCTTGCTCCGCCAATTAAGCCACCATCTATATCAGGTTGGGATATTAACTCTGCAATATTATTATGATTTATGCTTCCGCCATATAAAATCCTTAGATTATTAGCAACAGTTTGGTTGTATTTATTTGCTATCCACTGACGAATGAATTTTTGCACATCTTCTGCATCTTCTGGTGTAGCAGTTTTTCCAGTTCCAATAGCCCAGATTGGCTCATAAGCAATAATAATATTATCAAAAAATCGGCTCTCTATACCATATAAATCAGCACTAAGCTGGGCTTGTACAACATTCTTTGTTTCACCATTTTCTCTTTGATGTAATGTTTCACCTAAACAGAGAATAGCATTCATCCCATTTTCTAGCAGTGCCTTCAATTTTTTATTCACATCCGCATCTGTTTCGTGGAAATAAGCTCTTCGTTCAGAATGTCCAATTATGGAATAATAGCAGCCAATAGATTTCAACATTGGTGCAGAGATTTCACCTGTAAATGCGCCAGCGTTTTCAAAATAGATATTTTGTGCTGATAATTTCACATCTGTGTTGTATAGAAGTGTGCTAGCTTCCATTAAATAGATGCTTGGTGGACAGATGATAATGTCAACCTGCATTTCTGTGTTGTTTTTCCATTTGACAAACTTTATTAAAAATTCACGAACATTGGCAAGTGTCTTGTTCATCTTCCAATTTGCAGCTATAATATGTCTACGCATATTTCCTCCAATAGGGTTTTGTGTGTTTTCGTGTAATTTTGTGGCTATTAGAACACATTTTATTGACTTTCCTTAATCGACTTAATCTGTTCTTTAGCATTCTTCTCCAATTGCTTATTATTCTTTACCTTTTCAAATTCACTTATAGATTCTGTTAATTTACCTTCTTTTCTATAAATTAGACCAAGATAATAATGAGCAGGTGCATTATTAGGGTCAATATTTAGTACCTGTTGTAGATAATCTCTAGCTTCTTTATATTTCCCTTTTTCGTAATATATCTGAGCAACTGTTAGTCCATCTTCTTTCTGAAATTTCAAAGATAGGGAACTTTTAAATGCTTCAATTGCCTTATCTTCTTTTCCAATATTCTTATAGAATACTCCTAAATTATGATAAACTTTGCGTAAAGTAAGTTCATTTGGTTTTGTTTTGATAAAGTCCTCATAAGCTTTAATAGCTTTTGTATCATTACCAATCTTATGATAAAGAAGTGCTATCTTTTCCAATATAGAGACCTTTGTATTTTTCAAAGCAAATGCCTGTTCATAATATTGTATAGCAGTTGTATCTTCTTTTGCTTTTTCATATATTTCTGCCAACTTCTTTTTTATACTATAATCATCGTAAAGCTGGTCATACTGCTTTAAAACCTTAATAGCTTCATTTCTCTTGCCAAGTTTCAAATAGAGTTTTGCCAGTTTATAAACAGGAATAGATTTTTTTGGATTTAGGGCAATTCTTTTTTTATACATTTCAATTGCTTGCTCATAATTTTCTACTTTTTCATAGGCGATGGACAGATATGTATACAGTTGATTTATGCGCTGGGTTTTTGGAAGTTCCGGTGTATCAATTTCCTTATATTTTTTTAGTGAGAATTTGAAGCTATCAATAGCAGATTGGTACTTACCTTGTTTCCACAACTGTTCTCCGTGCTGTAAGGCTTTACCTGCTTGCCATTCAATTCTGGTTATCTCATCTTCTGTAAAAGCCAAGAGTGAACTTAACAGTACACCATTCAATAGTATTACTAACCATATTATAGATACAATTCTTTTTCTTTTATCAGATTTGTTTAAATTATTATTAATCTGATAACATCTCCTTAATCCTGTTACATCAGGATTTCCATTGCGTTTTATCATCATTTCCTCCTACATATAACTTTTTATTTTTTTAAAGATTGAAAGATTGAAAGATTTAAAGATTAAAAAGATTAAATGTAAGGTATTTACAATAAAAGCAAATGAACAATTATTGCTCATCGCTCTCTTCCTCAAACTTTATCCTTTTTAAAACAAATTTAGCAATTTTATACGTAGCATCAATTGCCTCTTTTGCATCTTTCTCTCCAATTGATTCAAACGGTAAATCACCAG
>QMNM01000117.1 GCA_003647765.1 Candidatus Cloacimonadota bacterium | reverse complement strand
CTCTTGAACTCTTGTCTTCTTATCTTTAATGGCTGAACAATTTTTCCTTTTTCAAATAATATTTGAAATAATGCTTTTTTAGAATTGCGTTAGATGGATGTTTTAGTTCAGGATCTTTTTGTATAATGTAGAATGCAATTTCTCTTGCCTGTTCTAATATTTTTCTATCACGAACAATATTGGCAATGCGAAAATTTGGCAATCCTGACTGTTTAGTGCCGAAAAATTCTCCGGGACCTCGTAATTCTAAATCTACCTCTGATATTTTAAAGCCATCATTAGTATTGGATATTGTATCCAACCGTAGTCTTGCCTCATCTGATATAGGATGATGTGCTATTAGTATGCAGTATGACTTATGTTCGCCTCGTCCTACTCTGCCACGTAATTGATGTAGTTGAGATAATCCAAAGCGTTCAGAATGTTCAATCAGCATAATAGTAGCATTAGGCACATCAATTCCCACTTCAATTACTGTTGTAGAAACTAAAATATCTATTAAATGATGTTTAAACCTGGACATTATTTCATCTTTTTCTTGATTTGACATTCTACCGTGTAAAAGTGCTACTTCACATTCAGGGAAAATTTTATGATTATATTGCTCATAAGTATTAGTCGCATCAATCAAATCCAACTTTTCTGATTCCTCTACCAATGGACATACTACATATGCCTGTCGTCCTTTATGCACTTCATTTCGTATAAATTGGATTATTTTATCCTTATGTTTTTCTGTACGCCAATAAGTAGCAACCTCTTTTCTATTCGGAGGCAATTCATCAATAATACTAACATCCAAATCTCCATACACAGTAAGAGCGAGAGAGCGTGGAATTGGTGTAGCTGTAAGATAAATCTTGTCAGCAAATTGTCCTTTTTGACTAAGTGTCTCTCTTTGAATTACGCCAAATCTATGCTGTTCATCTATCACTACAAGCCCTAATTTATGAAAATTCACATCCTTTTGAATTAGAGAATGTGTGCCAACAAGAATATCAATTTCACCTTTTTCAACTTGTGCTTTCAATGCCTTTTTTCCTTTATAATAACCACCTAATAATAGAGCAAATTTTACAGGTAGTCCTTTAAGAAATGACTTAATAGAAAAGTAATGTTGTGTAGCTAATATTTCTGTTGGAGCCATAAATGCGGACTGAAAGCCATTCTCAACTGCCAATAGCATTGCAAAAAGTGCTACAATGGTCTTTCCTGAACCAACATCACCTTGTAATAAACGATTCATCTGAAATGGCAATTGCATATCATTAACAATCTCTCGTATGACTCTTTTCTGTGCTGATGTTAGCTCAAAATTTAAACTATGCTTCAATTGTGTAGTTAATGTCTTTTTGAGTACCATTACATTGCCAGGTTGACGATGCCATATAAGTCGTCGTCTGGCTAACATCAATTGTGTAAAGAATAATTCCTCAAATATAAACCTGTGCCTTGCTTCTATAAAATCCTGTTCCTGCTCAGGAAGATGAATTCTCTTAATTGCATCAATTCTACTTGGCAAATTGAATTTTCTCAATATGTACTCAGGCAATATTTCTGGAATATAGAATTCCCGCGAAAAAATATGTAGGATAATATTTCTCAATAGCTTATTAGATAATTGTCCACTTAATGGATAAATTGGCAATATTTCTCTACTACTCCAAAAGTTCGCCTCTTTGCCTTCTTCCAAAATTTCATAATCCGGATGTGTAATTTGTAAATTATTTCTATACTCCTTAATAATACCACTAACAATAACTTGTTGTCCTTTCTCAAATTGATTTATTAGCCATTGTGAAGGATTAAACCAGACACATTGAATAAAACTAGTTTTATCTGTTATTGTTATAATAAGTTGATTATTCCATTTTACAGAGGATGGTAAATAGGGTTGTTTAGATTTTATCCGTATGTTAATTATTTTTCCTGTAATAGTTGCATATTCGTTAATTTTCAGCTGATAAAATGGCTTATTAACTGTCCGATTTATATAATCACGCGGTATGTAAAAAAGCATATCAGCAATAGTTTTTATTCCTACCTTTGCTAATAGTTTTGCGTTCCTTGGTCCAACACCTTTAACATATTTGATTTCATTATTTAGATAAGCCATAGTCGTTGATACAAGATTACAAGATAACAAGATAACAAGATGACAAGATGAGAATGCTGATGCTGTCAAATAGGAACATTTTGTTAGAAATTTCTTCGTGTTTCTTCGTGTTCTTCGTGGCTAATAAAATAACAAGATTACAAGATGACAAGATGTCAAGAAGCAGAAGGACAATGGATTATGTAATTTTTAACTATTTGAACTTCTTGAACTCTTGAACTCTTGAACTCTTGAACTCTTGTCTACTCAATATCTATCTTTACTTTTTTAATAATTTTTTCCTCTTCTTTTGGAAATACTATTTTAAGAAGGCCCTGGGTCAAAGATACTTTCGGCTCTACTTTTATTGGAACATCAGGCAAAATTATTAATTTTTCAAACTGCCCAGAATTTATCTCAATTTTATAATATGTATTAACTTTATCTGGATTTACTACGATATTTCTAAATCCACTAATCCTAATTTTGTTGTCATAATAGGTTATTTCAACATCATCCTTGCTAACACCTGACAAATCTACAACAACAACAAGTAAATGTTCTGTTTCATAAATATCAGCATCTGGTGACCAAAAATTACTTTGTAATCCTTGATAATGAAGCGGAGAAGTAAGATGAGAAAAATTCTTTAATAACTTATATATCTCATCTTCTAGATATCTTATATCCTTAATAAATTTTTCATCTTTATAGAATGTCATTATAACTCCTTATATTAGAGTTCGGATCGATAAACTTCAATTTTATTTATATATTTTCTTGATGCATTAAATTTAGCTGACTCAGCAGCTAATAATAATTCGTCAAATGTATCTATTTTATACGATTGATTTATACCAGCAATCCCCCAGCTTAACTTACAACAATTAGCGATAGTATCTGGCAGTATTTTATTAAGTCGTTCAGCCACTATTTTTGCTCCTTCAATTGGCGTCTCTGGTAAAAGAATAGCAAAAACATTAACATCAATCTTACCTAATAAATCTATTATCCTGACACTACTTTTGATTGTGTTAGTGAATTCGCAAATCATTTTATCAGAATTTATCATTCCAAATTTCCTAATCATTCTTTCATAATGTTCAATTTCCAATATGATTAGACATAGTTCTCGCTTATATCTTTTCATCTGTGAAAAAATAGCTCTGCCGTGATGATTAAACGAACTAAATGTATTTATATGAGTAAGCTCGTCTATTTCTTTTGACTGTTCATATTTGTTTTTTATTATATCTAATGCAATCACAAAACTGGCAATTTGACTGAAAAGTTGAAAACTCAGTATATCCTCATCAGTAAAATGTCCATGTTTTCTATCAATATGAGCAAAGCCATAAAATGCATCTTCATATGTAATTGGAACACAAATCAGATGAGAGTAAGCATACTCAATTATAAACTTATTATTATCTTCCTTATAAAAATGAGCTATATTGGTATTCTTCATCTTTTCTATAATATCATCTTTATCATAAAATCTTAATTCCTTAACTTTATGGTGTGTTAAATTCCGATTGATTTTGACACCATAGTAATCAAAATGAGTTTTTTTTAAAATTATAGAACATGAATTAGGATGAATAATATCTACTAATTTCCGAATTATATGACTTAGCTTTTGTTCCAGGTTATTCTTTTCCTGTAAAAAGGCAAAAAACCCTTCTAATCTCTTCAAACTCTCTAACATAAAAATCCTCAGTTTTTAATAATAACTTTGCAAGCTGTACTATTAGCTCACCTTGCGCAGATAGTGCAAGGATTAACTTACAATAAAAAGTTCAAAAAACTAATGATCTTACTCTAAAAACCACTGAAGTGGTTAGTATTAGATTTTTTACATTTTACCCACAGTTAAAACTGTGGGCTTCTTATCCACCAAATGACCGCTGATAGTAATTTCAAGAAGCCCACAACTTCAGTTGTGGGTAAGAGAATACAATAAGCCCATTTTAACCATTTTAATGGTTTTTATAGTGGACTCATATATCTTTTTTTGAATTTGAGAAAGTAAAACATTAAGGATAGCAGTTCAATATTAAAAACCTCTTTTACGTAAGGTCAGTTAGTAATTAAATCTAACAGTAAAGTTTATTACTTTATTCTGATTCGCTTTTACTTTGACTATAAATTTTGCAGTAAAAGCATCTTTCTTTTCATAATCATCACTAGCATTTGTTATTTCCCAATCGCGTCCCAATCTCTTTGTTACCTCAATAGTAATATCCTTATCTTTATGGTTGCGTAGTTCCACTTGATATTCCTCTTTTCTCGCTCTTTTGGAAATCCGTTCTGTATGAAGGACTGTGAATTCTCCTTTTACATCAAAGGCAACACCTACTTTTAACTCTATCTCTTCATCTTTTGGAGAATGTGTTATTTCATCTTCACCAATAAACTCTACATCATCTTCTGCATCTCTTTTGAAAATCCTGACTAGTCCTTTTGGCAGAGGAATGCCAAGTCCATTTTTCTCACTATTGACAAATTTTATAGATGTATTTATATCTCCTTTTGGATTACAATTATAAGTGAAAACCTTTTCTACTATCACATTAGTAGGGTCAAATAAGGAAATTTGCTTCTGCTGATTATTATTGATACTTACCGTTTGCTTAACAGTATACAAATAATATTCGTAAAATTCTTTTTCAGTTACTCCGAATTCTTCTGGCATACCTTTTGCAGATAACGGCATTATATCACGAGCATATACAGGTTTTTCTCTAACTAAATGAGGAGCACCAGCCATTAGTTTCAATTTTACATCTTCGTAACGTTTGCCACTTCTATTATCTAAAGAAATCCAGGAAGAGAGGTCAATTGCATTATCATCTTTATTTAGTTGGGCTACATATTGAGCATCCCATTTTATATTATCTGTAATATAATTTAGTTCAACTTCCCTTTTGCCTGACTTATCAGAATATAATAGCCATCGCAAAGTGGGCTTTGTATAGAAATTTTCTGGCATTTTTGCTAAATTGATATTCTGCATCTCTTCCTTATTTATGATAAATATCTCATCTGAACCCGATTTTTGTATCATTACTGAGTTGCTATCAAATGCTTTTAGTATTCCACTGAACACATCACCTTTCTTGACAATTAGTTCAATATTTTTGTCCAAATATTTATCAAGCACTTTATTTGTATTAGCCAAGTCATATTCATAATTTTGAGAGTAGATGATTATTTTATCAGTTTTCTTTATTGGGTTTAATTTTACAGAAGTCGGTTTAATATAAGTCGGGATGTCAGTAAACCTATATTCATTAACACCTTTTTTCAAGTCAAGTTGCAGTTTGGTCCTGACAGTAGCAAAATTTTCATTAAAAATGGTGATAGAAGTTTCTGCCAAGAGTAATGAGCATAAGAGAACCGAAATGACTGTCAAAAATAAAGTTTTCATGATTTTCTCCTTTAATTTATGCGAGTGGATAAATCAACACGCTAAGTCAAAAAAACTGCAATATTTTTCATTTTATCCAATTCCAATTTTGAGACATTTTTTTGTCCAATAAAAACGTATTTGAAAGAATGACAAACAAATGTTATGCGAGTGGATAAATCCACGCGCTGAGTCAAAAAAAGCGTTCTAAAGAACGTTATATTACAGGACGCTTTAGCGTTCTTTTATTGATTTAGCGT
>QMNM01000116.1 GCA_003647765.1 Candidatus Cloacimonadota bacterium | reverse complement strand
TATATACGAACTTGCTGAAAGTATCATGGCTGTTGGGCTAATAAATCCGATCACAGTCAAGCAAGTAGGAGAAGACGAGTATGAAGTAGTTGCAGGACATAGACGCTTGCTTGCTTGTCAGCTCGCTGGATTAAAAAAGATACCTTGCATAGTTAAAAGAGCAGATGAGGAACTTCTTGATTCAATAATGCTTACAGAGAACACGGCGAGGAAAGATCTAAGCCCAATTGAAGAAGCTTGTAAATTGAAAGAATTGCAAGAGAAAAGAAACTTAGGGATAGGTGCGTTAGCTCGGATAGTAGGGAGGAGTAAATCCTGGGTAAGACAAAGGCTTGATTTGCTAAACATCAAGCCTGAATTGCAAAAAGCAGTTCATGAAGGAAAGATCTCAATAGACGCAGCTTTTACGCTAGACAAGGTAGATGATGATGAAACAAGGATGAGATGGCTAAAACAAGCAGAGGCAGGAGAAGTATCAGCAAACACTTTAAAGATGTGGCTTGCGACATACGAGGAAGCAAAAAGGATAGACGAAGAATATGGAGATGAAGTAGAAGAAAGGGTTGAGAGAGCAATAAGTGAACCACCACGCGGACAGTGTCAGATTTGCGGGGGAAGGTATCTATACGAAAAGTTGACTACATTAATCGTATGTAGGGAGTGTAGATTTCACTTAATGAAAGCTGTTAAAGAAGCAGAATTACAGCAGGAGGAAGAAAGTGGAAGTATTGGAAATACTCAGCAAAGGGATAGAGGTGATTTTACTATTATGGATGTTGCAAGTGGAACGGAGACTGGCGAGATTAGAAGGGAAGATATGCGAGTTCATACAGGAATCCAGAACAAGGAGGGATAAGTATGGATAAAGATACAATTAAGCTGCAAAGAATATCAGCTTTACTAACGCCATTGGGATGTAGAATTGTGAAAGTAGAAAAGCTACCCACGGGAATAGTTCAGGTTACGATAGAGTTCAAATCAGAAGAAGAAGCAGCTACACCTGTAGCTGCTCCAAGTTAATAAAAACAAAAAAAGTAAGGAGGTAGGGAAATGGCAAAGATAAGGTCAATACAGAAAATTGCAGAAAAGTGGGCAACTGTTACCCCTCAGAGGGCTACAGATTACCAGGAAGGTGTGAAAGACCCTAAGAAAGATTGGGCAGAAGAGGCTGTAAAAGCTGATCCAATTTACAAAGAAGCGGTAATAAAGGCGGCTAATGAGGGGAGATATGCGAGCGGAGTAAGCAAGGCAGGAACAAAGAGATGGCAGGAAAGGACTTTAACTAAAGGTCCAGCAAGATTTAGCGAAGGAGTAATGATTGCGAGACCAGACTATGAAAAGAATTTTGCTCCATACAGAGACATCATTGAAAAAACAGAACTACCTCCTCGTGGTCCTCGTGGTGATGTGAAGAACATACAGAGAGTGCAGGCTATAGCTATGGCTCTTCATAAAGCAAAGCTTGAAATGATGAAGTAAGGAGGTAAATAGAGATGGCAGTAAAGAAAGCTTTCCAGGAAATAGTAGTAAGAGATACTGATAAACTTGAGTATACTCCACCAGCTGGATCAGGAGCTATTATTACGGATATTTTCAGCTTTGCTAATAACCGCTCTTTTATAACACTTAAGATTGGGAACAGGACTGTGTTATACCTTCAAACAGGTCCGCATATTATGAATCAAGCTTTACCTCCCTCCTCAGGTTCATCATATAAGTCATTGCTGAGAGCATTAAAGCAAGTTGGATTGCCTACAGAGTTCCCGGTAGCAGAAGGAGAAAAAATATTAGTGCAAGGGAGTTCAGCAACGACAGTAATAGGAATGCATTTCAAATTAGTAGATCCAGAAGACATTAAAGAAGATATGCCAAACGGGAAAAGTGCAAGGGAAAGACTTATAATCATACATGGAACTAATAAGTATGATATTACATCAGAAAACTGGTATAGACTTGATAAGTGCTTGAACCCAGCAGAGATGCATTCCTGGCCTTTTGAAGAGGTTGCGTGCCCTTACGATGAATTCCACCTATACGGGTTAGGAACTGTGCCTTATAGCCAGAATACATATGCAGGAGGAGCTGATGCTTTTGCAATACAGAGAGCAATAAGAATATGGAAAGGAACTGAGCTGCTTCTTCATCCTAATGAAGAAGGATTTGTTACAGAAGCTGAACAACCAGAAAGTGGTTCAGCTAATGAGAAGTATGGAGGAGATAATAATGAACTTCCATTTATCCCAAGAGGAGATAAAGGAGACATCTTTATATTTGAAGAACCTCTTATCTTTAGAAGAGGCGATGAAATGGCTGTTGAAGTTAAGTTTTATGTAGAGGAAAATTCAGGTGCTCCAGCAGGAAAAATTGTTTTTGCTCTGGTAGGAAAAGTAGTAAAACCTGAATAATGATTAAATATGAGAGGAGGAAAAGATGTTAAGGTATAAGACCACAAAGTTAACAATACCAGCAAATCAGAGTAAGAAAGAGACAATCCTTACACTTCCTGCTGAAAAAAAGGTTATTCTAAAAGGGTTTGGGCGGACTTCTGAAAGTGACTGTCTGAGCTTTATAGAAATAGAAGGAGACAGAATTGTAGAAATACCTTGCGAATTTGCAATTAACCAGGGAAATTTTATTCCATTAGAAATAGAAGTTGCGGGTCCTAAAAGTGTAGAGGTAGGAGGAGAAGATGTAGGAGGATACGATCATACAATCTACATGACACTTGCTTATGAGGAGTAGGAGATGAGAGTAGCAACATTTTTGATAAACATGCAAGCTAATACGACAAAAACGGTATATTTAAGACATGGTGAAGATGAAGTTCTTGGGTTTATCAGTTGCCCCCGCTCGGTTTCAATGAAAGTTGAAGTTTATCCTGGACTATGGAGTTCTGTCAGAAGACCTTACGGAATAGATGAATTCAACACTTTTTTACCTTGCTTTGCAAAAAGTAAAAAGGGAGTGCGGGTTGTAATAGAAACAGAAGACGATCCTGCATATGATTATGCTGCTGCAATTTTTTATAAAGAAGCAGAGATTAAAAGCTTTCTTGAGAAAAAGACACATTTGCATGTAAGACCAGCAGATGCATTCGGGGAAGCTTTAGACATTGAAAAGAAAGTAGCTTTATATACGCATAAACAAGAGACAAAATTGTTTATTCTTGGGGTTTTGCTTGATCTAGGAGGATTTGAAGAAACGAGATATAAGCTTTTTAAGAATGAAGAAGAGATTGCTGATTTTGTGTATTATCCCTTTTTAGGTCTTCCTTTACTTAATTTTCTACCTCTTCAGACTTTTTTGAGAAAAAACGATACACTGACACTTGAAGTAGTAAAAGCAGCAGGAGAAGCTTATGCAAGAATACATCTATTTTGCTCATTAGCAGAGATATCTGTAGAAGAGATACCTTTCTTGAACTATTACAATCCTCTAAGAAAAATAGAAGAAACACTTGAAGACAATAGACTTATAGAGATAACAGAAGCTCAACCTATACCAGCTCCACCTGTTCCTGATAAGCTGATACCTTATCCTGAAACAGCAAAAGAAGCACGGGATATATTCAAAGAAAAACCTCCTGGCGTTTCTCCTGATATTTCTAAAATCCAAAAGCCACCAGAATTTCTATCTGCAATTAATCTTGCAAGACCTGATGAGACAAAGATAGTGCAGATAATGCCAAGTCCACTTGGTTCTGTGCGACCTGTAGCTGATGTTAGGGCAAGACAGCGAATAACTTCAGCAGCTATTACATACACAAGCGGAAAACTTGAAGTTACTGATACTTCAGAGCGAACAGTTGTAAGTGGTATTGTCAGTAAGAATGTCTCTTTTTATGCTAAAGCTGGCAGTTGGGAAATTAAAATACTGCCTTTGTATGATTTTCTGTCTGGGAAAAACATTTCAGATATGCAAACGATTTATCTTGATGAAGGACAAAGCTTTGACGCAGAAATAGAAGCTGTTCAAATTAATGCTTCATGCACAAATGCTACAGAAACCGCTCCTGGAATTCTTTATTACTTTGTAGGAGAATAAATTTACGAGATGGGGGAGGTTGAGATGTTCAAGTTGATAGAGAAAATGCTACCGAAGATTTTAAAAGTTATAACTCCAGAGCTAAAAGCAGCTGCACAGAATTTTGTAAAGCAGCTTGAGCATCATGCAAAGAAGACAAACAATCCACTTGACGACATCTTTGTTGAGATACTGAAAGTGCTTTTAGAAGTAGAAGAATAAGATGTCATGGTGGTATTACACTGTAAAGAAAGACCCCTCCTGGCGAGGAAGACCGCCTCAGATGCTCCCGCCAGATGTTCCTGTCTGGCATAGATGGCTTGCACAGCATCAAGATGAGCTTGAGTATGTTCTTTACAACTTTGCAATCACAATCCAGAACCCGCCAAACCACTTGCCAGATAGAATAGTCTCATCATGGATGTATTCTGCTGCTGTCAGGATTGATGCTGTTGCTTTTACGAAAGAAAAGAAGTTTTTAGTCATAGAAGTTACTCAGCATGCACATCTGAGATGTGTAGGGCAGATAATCACTTACATAACGCTGATGAGAGATATAGATCCTTTCCAGGCGGAATATATACCTTTGGTTGTATGCGAAACTGTAAATGCAGATACTCGTTATGTTCTCAAGAAATTCAACATAAACATTGAGGAGGTATGAGATATGTTGCTTAAATTAGGAGTAGACATAAGCAAGTTAAAGAGGCCTATGAGACGAGCTCTTAATCTGATTGACCAGGCTTTTAAAGATTTTGGGGAGGAAGCAGTTATAACAAGCACTTACGAAGGAGATCACATGCCTTCATCGCTTCACTATGCACATCTTGCTGTTGATGTGAGGCTTCCTCGCGGGAATGTAGATGCTGTGGTGAACGCTCTGAAGTTGTTACTGGGAAAGGATTATGACATCGTAGTAGAGAAAGACCACATCCACATTGAATATGACCCCAAAAGATGACCGAAAAGAAAAGATTTGAAAATACTTACAAAGATCGGCAGACTTACGAAATTGTCATTCCTGGGCTGACTGACATCATTCACATAAAACCCCGCTATCAGTTTAATGACGAAGAGTTAGAAGAGCTTAAAAAGCCTCATAGTGAAAGAGACTACAGCAAGTTTACTAAAGAAGGCTTAGAAGAACTTGAAAGAAGAAGAGAAATAGCAAAGAGGATATCCAAAAGTCCTATTCCAGAATGGGGCAAAAAACTTCAGAGGATTATTAACTGGATAGACGATGTGGAAGATGTAATCTCTACAGCTACAACTGCTTTAGAAGTAGTTACTGTTGCTGTTCCTTCTGTAGCTGCTGTAACTGCACCACTCATAGCGGCAGGAGAGCTTGCAAGTTCTGTTGCTGATTTATTCAATGCTGCCGCCTCATTGCCTCTTGGCCCGATGGGGGCCAAGAGGGCGGCAGGCCACCTCATGGACGCAGCTCTTGGTAGATTTAAAGGGCTGTATAAACTGACAAAGAACATAGAGAGAGTTAGAGAAATAGCAAAACTTGCAGAACAATCAGGATTCAAAGCTGCGTTAAAAGCCTTACATACTAAGAGAGAATGGATAGGGAAATTCCTGGAAGCTGCTCAGGTAAGTGATGAATTCCTGGGAGTAGGTTTATGCCTGGGTCCTGTGATGGGACTATTAAGTGATGCTTTCTATGGGATAGTGAGAAAGATAGAAGGGAAAGAGGTAAAAATAAAAGTTCCCTGGTGGAGTAAGGAAGCAACATCTAAGGCACTTGAG
>QMNM01000115.1 GCA_003647765.1 Candidatus Cloacimonadota bacterium | reverse complement strand
TTACTATATCGCATGTGTTTGAAACCTTTCATCTTCTCTAATATGTTATAGATTTGTTCTGATGAAGTTCTAATAAACTCAAAGTCTGGAGTAAGTTTTATTAGTTTTGCATCAATCCCCCTTTTTTCTATCTTTTCCCACTCTTCTCTTGTCAATCCATTTGTATCAATCGAACTACTATATTTTTGGAAGAACTTATATTCACCAACAAGATAATCGTCAATGACTTTATGTATCTTCTCAATCTTGTTATCAATTATTTCCAATGGTGTATTCAATTCATGGTGTATGTTTTCAGTAATCATAATCATAGACTTGTTGGCAAGTAATGCTTCATTACCTACATTCTGTCTAATAGCATTTTCTTTCTCGTTACGGATACTAATGAAAAGTGGATAGATAAATATGGCTAATGAAATCGGTATTACAATCGTAAAAATAAACATTAATTGTGTTATTAATTCTGTATTTGAAAGAAGAAAATATGATTGTGCTTCTTTCAAATATATAGCTATACTATTATCTACCGTCGCTATATCTCTCCATAATTCAATAATAGTAGGTTCATTAAATGTGGTTTTTATCAGTCTTGTATTACTTTTGTGCATAATAAACTTTTTATTGTGTTCGAAATCAAATACAATTGTACACCCAAGAATCTTACATAAGTGTTCTCGATCGACTTCTTCATATTCTGCAATATTTGTTTTAACTGTTGTTTCCATAAATCTTAGTTGATTATCGTATACAACAACAGAAGTAGCCATTATAATGATATTGATTGCTATAAAAAAAGTAACAATACTCTTATAATGACTCATAATTACAGATTTGAATAAATTCATATATTAATTAAACCAGTTTCCTAAATATTTTCGTCTTCCTTCTAAATCAAGTGCAGTCTTGAATAAAATATAATCTTTAATTTTCTTGCCATTTGTAATATCTTTAAATTGTTGAATTATCTTTTTATTAGACTTGATATATTCATTTAAGTTATTACCAGTGTAAAATAAAACCTTGGCATCTGGACTGTAGATTAACATTTGTTGGTAAATATCAACACCAGTATATTTTGATGGTCCGTCATTAGTAGGAACAGAACCACCAAGTGTTAAGTCTAGTATGGCATATTTAATATTTAATCCGTGATATTTGTGTTGTGTGGCTTCAAAATAATATGCAGCATTAATCGTATCAAATGTTAAAATATTATATTCACTTATATTTATTTTACTACCATCTAAAGATTCTATATCATCAATCAAAAAACTAATTATACCAGGATTATCATCGACTACCAATATAGATGGTTTTGAGCTATCATAATCCTTTAGTTCTAGTGCCCAGGTACAATTAGGAGCAATATCTATTGGTGTAGTGTTGTTCTTACCAATATAACATATTTTACATCCAGAAATTCCAGAACAAGGTGTTGTTTCTTCTTCTTCCGATGGTGAATTAAATAAAGAAGAGGCTGTTCGTTCTTCTCCAGCTCCTACATTTTTATTAAACATATTAAAAAAACCAAATCCCATAATATCCTCCTTTATCCTAAAATCAATGTTGCAAGTGCTTTTATTACAGATAATACTATATCTGGTGAAATCATTACCACAACTGCAATTGCAATCGCAGCTACACCAATTACAGTCATTTTTATATCTGCGAAAATCTTTGTGCTATTAAATATTTTCTTGAAAAACCCCTGCTCATCTTTATCTTTAACTTCTTGAAGTGCATGTATTAACGACCTTTTAACATCAATCAATTCATTGAATGCTTCAATCATTACTTCCGAATGGGTTTTATGCTTTGTTTCTAATTTATCATTAACAAACACTATAAATTGTATTAATTCTTTGTTGTCTGGGTTCCTAGCACTTAAATCAATCATTGCTGTATGAAATGAGTGAGTATCATCTTCAATTGCTGATAATTGTTTATTAAAATCAGTACGTAATTTTAATAATGAACTATCTACTTCTGATAATCTCTGCATAATAATACCCCCCATTCTTGTTATATTATTTATTTATAAGGAATGATGATTTTTATTATCGAAAGGTGTGAGAATCAAGGGGTAGCCCCTGATTATTGAAAGGTATATTACTTTGCTAATCCAAAGTTGCCCATAAATTGTGCCATTTTAATTTCGTCTTTTGAGTATGCCCCAAATGTTTCAATCGGTTCAAAAGCATTTCTCTCTTTTAAGATAGCTATTGCATCTTCCATAGCAGTAGCAAATGATTTATTGTCCATAATATCAATATCTGAAAAGCTTAATCTAAACTTGCGTAATAGAGCACTCATTTCGTATATCTTTTCTGGTAATACAATACATACATTACTTAACATTCCACCCATAGCTTCTTCACTCTCATAGAAAGTAGACCATGGGTATGGATTTGATTCATCTTCAAAGAATGCTTTAGTAGCAATTAAATCTGAATTCATGCCACCATTCAAACATATCATTGTTTTGTGGTTGTTAGACCAATCCCAAAGTTGATTGATTTGATCACAATCGTCGACTTCATTTCCATTGTATGGGTGTGGAATGTACTTGTTAAATAATTCCATCTGGCAGTGGGAAGCCTGTATGCCTTGTTGTATTGAACTAAAATAAAAGTTCCCAAAGTGGTAAATTCTCATATATTTCTCCTTATGTTTCCAACATTATAACCGACAGTAAGTTAAAGTATGCTTAAACATTAATTAAGGTGGATTGTAGTATAATGTGCCTATAAAAGGAATATTATGACTATAAAGAGCGAAGAAGATAAGAAGTGGTGTAATAGAACAAAACAATGGTTCAAAAAATATGCCGAAGATATTGGAGCATATTTTATGGCTGCCTTAATTGTAGGATTACTTATATGGATGTTCGGAGCATTATTTGGTTGGCTAACATCAGATTCAGGGAAAGCATTAGCGAAGCATTTAGTTAAGAAAGATTACCCAGCTGTGATGTGTTTATCCGGCAACGGTCAGTTTAGAATATATGAAGCAAATACATATACTGTACACAAACATGAGGTCAATGGGTGGAATATTTATTGGACTAAACAAGGTTCAACTGATTCATCTGCTTTCCATCTTGGTAAATGTGAGATAAAATAATGAATATCCATAAACTAAAAATAGATGGTGTTAAGTTGTTGAAAATGAACAAACAACAACTCGAACATGTATTACAGCTTGTAGATATTGAGATAGCACACTACAAAAAAGCTTCAAGAAATTATGATGCAGAAAAACATGAACGGTTTTCAGTTCCACACCTTAAAGGTTGGAATGATTTAAGAGATAAGATATTGAAGGAAATAGGATGAAAAGATTACAGTTAGTAAGATATGGTGGATTAACACCTGTAAAACAAAAACACTATACTACTGACTATGAAGAAATGACTTTTCATGGTGCTCCAGAAAGATATGGAATTTATGCTTTTATGTTTGGTCATATTGATTGGTTTTTACTTGGTGGAGATACTGGTAAAATGAAACCAAAGACCAAAGACTATGAACATGAGTTCAAAAACAAAAGAGATAGATTAGCTGTTCCTTATAAGAAGTTCTCTGTTGAGGGTGAAATTTGGACTCATATCAAACCTGCAAATAAGTTTATGTATATGGTTACTGATGAAAGAGGTGAGTGGTATAAAATGGATGCTGATGATTTTGTTGTGATGTATAAGAAAGAGTATGCTCGTATGACTGCTGAAGCAAATGAAATGGAAACTCATGGTTTCTTTTGTGATGGTGAAAGCCCAAGACTAAATGAACTTGATAAGACAATCAAGAGTCCATACAGATATATCTGTAAAGACCACTTGGAAATATTTGTTCCGAAAGGAACTACGATAAAACCTTTCTAAACGATTGGTTCTTCAGGAGTTTCTTCTGAAACTACCATTGTATTTAGAACTTTTTGGATACCTGTATAAGATAATTGAAAGTCTTGATTTGCCTCAAACCATTCCTTAACTTTTCCATCAATGAAATCCATTCCTGCTGTTGCTTCTGCGTATGCGATAAACTCTTCTGGTGTTTTGAACATTTCTGATAGTGTCATATAAAAACTCCTTTATTTTTCTTTTATTTATGGTTTTAATTGTAATAGTTGAATAAATAAATAAAATACCAATTAAGGGTTAAAAATATGAGACTAAGTAATTTATTAGAAAGCGAAGAAGAATTTGGAGAAATGAGTATAGCAGATGGCTTAGATATGCTTATTGATTTATTAGAAGAAGACGAACTAAACTCAAAGGAAGTGAGTATTATCACAAAGATGTTTGAACTACTTGATGAAGAAATGGAAGATGAGGATGATGAAGAGTTAGAAGAAGCTAAAACACTTACTCAACATTCAAATACAGCAAATAAAAGAATGGCATCATTCAAAAAATCACCAGCAGGTGAAAGAATTAGAAATAGAATTAAACAAAGAAAATATAGAAGAAAGCCAGAAGTTAAAACAAAGCGAAGAAAGAAAGCTGCAAGACAAAAAACTTGTGGAAAAAATCAAACTGCTCAATTATCTATGAGAGGCGGTTCATCTTATGCTTGTAAGATTAAAGATAGATTAAGATCAAAGCTTATGAAGCGTGTATCGAGAATGTATTAGGTTAATACTCCTTTAAGCCATTAACTGCTATAATACCTTTACAAACAAATAAAAAGGGTATTAAATGGCAAACGAATTATATGTTCAGAAAATAGTAAATGATAAAGTGTATTACACTAATGGTGTAACTGGAAAGACAGTATATAGTAAGATTATTACTAAGAGTCCAGTTATCAAACATCGTGGTCGTGAATATAAGTTTAATAGAGAAACAAATACAATTGACTTAACGGATCTCATTCAAACAGATGGTTTATCTCCGATGACAACTGCTTCTGAATTCTCAATCAATCAACGATTTACTTTCTTAGAAAAATTCACAAGTATGGTTATTTCTAATGTTACTGCATCTTTATTAGTATGTGGTCAAAGTGGTCTTGGTAAATCTCACACAATTATGGCTTTAATTGAAGCACAAAAATTAGTTGAAGATACAGACTATGTGGTGATTAAAGGTTATTCAACCCCCAAAGCATTATATGCAACACTTTACGAACATAAAAACAAACTCATTATATTTGATGATTGTGATAGTGTATTAATGGATCCAACTTCATTGAACATTCTTAAGGGGGCTCTTGATAGTTACCAGAAAAGAACTATATCATGGTTATCAAAAGGTTTTATTGATGATGGACTTCCAGCTTCATTTGATTTTGAAGGGCAAGTAATTTTTATCAGTAATAGACCATTAGAGAAAATTGATGGTGCTGTTAAAGGTAGAACAATCTCGGTAGATTTAACTATGACAATCCAAGATAGAATTGACCGAATGACTGCTATCATTAAAGATATTCTACCACAGTATAGTTTAGAAATCAAGCAAGAAGTGCTTGAGTTTATTGATGAGCATAAATTTGAGGCTGTTGAACTAAACCTTAGAACATTTGAGAAGCTTATCAAAGTTCATGCAAGTTATGATGCTGATCCAATGTGGAGACAAGCTGCTAAATATCTTTTAGTTCAATCTTAAAAAAGTATATTATCTTCTTTAGCTTCCACAGTTGTGGGAGTTTCTTCTAATGACGACCCAGCAATAGTATTCTCTATTCTATCTTCACAAATCTTAAAGAAATCTTCATTCAATTCACAAGCCATACCATTTCTACCAAGCTGTTTCGCAGCAACCATAGTTGTTCCAGAACCCATTGTAGGGTC
>QMNM01000114.1 GCA_003647765.1 Candidatus Cloacimonadota bacterium | reverse complement strand
TTATATTCTATTACCCACAACTGAAGTTGTATGCCTCTTGAAATTACTATCAGCGGTCATTCTGTGGATAAGAAGCCCACGGTTAAAACTGCGGGTAAAATGTTAAAAAGAATCTAATCTTAACCCATTCAGTGGTTTTTAGAAATGGCTCATAGATAAAATATTTGCCTGAACAATATTAAATTTTATTGTTTGTTGTTAGTGGAAAGTGGATTTATCCTTTTAATCCTGACATTGCAAAGCTGGAGATAATTTTTCGCTGTGCAAATAAGAATAAAATTAAAAGTGGTGCAATTGTCAAAGTGGATGCTGCCATAAGTAAATGATTGTAAGTTGATACACCTTGACTAAAATAAGATAATCCTACTTGAAGCACACGGATATTCTCACTACTTGTCATTACAAGGGGCCACATAAAGCTATTCCAACTACCAATTATAGAAAATATTGCACTTGTTACTAATACTGATTTTGATACTGGTAAAGCTACATGCCATAGCATTCCAAGACGAGAGCAGCCATCTATAGCAGCTGCGTCAAATAAATCATCTGGAATTGTCTTGAACTGTTGCCTTAACAAAAATATTGTGAATATGTTAGCAATCCAGGGAATAATCAAAGCTTGATATGTATCTATCCATCCAATTTTGTTGAGTAGTATAAAAGATGGAATAAGATATACTGGCTGAGGCACCATCATCATACTGATAAATAGATAAAATATTACATCTCGCCCATAAAATTTCATCCTTGCAAATGCATAAGCCGCTAATGAAGATGTAATCAAAACACCAATCAGTACTGATAATGAAATGAATATTGTATTGAGAAAATACCTGCCAAATGCTACTTTTTGGAATACTTCCACAAAATTATGCCAGCAGAAACGAACACGATTTTCATAGATGAATTTTGGAGAATATATAGTTAGATATGTCTCTTTAAAATCTCCATTTTTATTATAAATATGCACAATCGCTTTATTTGCGTCTTGACTAATAATTTTTACTCGCTCCTTAACTCCATTGCGAATAATGTATGTTCTTCGCTCCATAGGGATAAAACTAATTCTCCCTTCATTAACCTCTTTTTGAGATTTCAAAGCAGTTGTAACCATCCAAACAAAAGGTATAATCATTACTAATCCGCATATAATTAGCAAAGTGTAAGTTATTACTCTTCCGATCACTTGTTTAAACATATTAATAATTGGTAGTCCTGTATAAGTAAAAATGGTTAAAGCTATTTATATCGCTCCTACGGAGCTATGATTTGCTATTGTAATTATTGCTACGAGTATTTCATCCCTACGGGATTTTTTTTCACAGAAACTCGACTCGGGTTCTTTGAACTCGAGTCGGGTTTCACGGTCTAATAATTAACCTTTTTTTCTAATTGTTTTTGGAGTAAGGTTAAACTAAGAATTATGACAAATAATACCAATGCAATAGAACTTGCATAGCTGAGATTTTGTGCTTCTCCGAATCCCTTTTCAAATATATAATACACAATAACTTTTGTTGTGCCTAAGGGGCCTCCAACAGGCGGTCCTGTCATTAAATATACCTGACTAAATACCTGAAAAGTAACGATTGTAGTCATAATCAATACATAGAAACTAGTTGGAGAAATCATTGGCACAGTTATTTTCCAGAATTTAGTGAAACTATTTGCACCATCTACACTTGCAGCTTCATAATATACTTCTGGAATATTTTGCAGTCCAGCCAAGTAAATGATAGTATTATATCCTAAACTTCGCCAGATACATACAATAATAATAGCGAACAAGGCAAGAGAAGGCCCACCTAAAAAATGTGGTATTTCTATTCCCATACTATTAAAAACTAATGTGAAAATACCTCTACTTTCTGATAACCAACCTAATTTCTCTACACCAAATAGTCCTAAAAAATAATTCATCAAACCATTTTGTGTAGCAAATATTAACTTCCAGACGATTGAAATTGCTACTAATGAAGTAACAGTAGGAATAAAATAGGTTGTACGAAAAAATCCAGAAAATTTTATCTTCTGATTAAGCAGATAAGCAAAAAATAGAGAAAAAATTAGAGTTATAGGCACAACAAAAATAACCAAATAAAAAGTATTTGTAATGGATTGCCAGAATTCTGAATCTTTTAATAAGTGGATATAGTTATCAAATCCGATGAATTCACCTGGACCGTGGACTGTCCATTTAAAAAAACTAACTATAAAGGAGAGAATAATCGGTATAAGCCGAAATAAAACCAGTATTATACCTGCTGGTAAAATATATAAAAATGGGGAAAGTTTATTCTTTTTCATTATAATTAAGATAATAAGAATCCCTTGAACTATTACTTATTATTTATTTTAAGTCCACCGAGTTGTTTTATTATCTTTGTGTCCTTTGCGTCTACTCTGCGAACTTTGCTGTTAAATTTTTTACCAATTAAAATTGTTGATACTATTTAGCAGAGCATATCCAAAAAGTGGTATCATTATTTCATGATGTCCAATAAAGTAATATCCTTTGCCACCAGAAGCAGTGGGCCTTTGCACAATATTAGTTTGTGGCCTATAATGATAATTCATATCAAATACAGCAGTGTAAAAGTTTTTTAATGGATACCCAAGATTGCGAACAATGGTTACTGCTTTTAAGAAAATTTCTGGTAAAATTACTGCTGAGCCAAAGTTCATTAAAATCCCGCCATTATTTAATTCTTTTACGAGATTAGTAAAAATTTTGAAATCGCGATAACTGGCTCTGCCTGTATGTCCTCCATCTGCATACTTATGCTGATGAATTATGTCCGTACCAATAGCAATATGAACAGTTATAGGCACATTATTTTTATATGCTTGTGCGAATACACTCTTTTTCCAATTGGGCAGTTTATTTTCCATAATATATTTTCCTAATGCTTCGCCTACTCCTAAATTTTGCTCATCTCCTTGATTTATGACCTGATTAATGATTCGTCCAGTTTCTTCACCCATCCCAAATGAGCCATCTTCTAATGCTTGGCTTACATCTTCGGATGTCTTACCAAACAAAGCAATCTCAAAATCGTGAATGCAAACAGAGCCATTGACTGCAATACTGGTTATAATTTTATTTTCCATCAGTTTAATCAGAAGGGGACCAAGTCCAAGTTTAATAATATGTCCGCCCATCATAATCATTATAGGTTTTCTTATCTTATAAGCATTTACGCAATAAAATAGTAATTTACGAAAATCCTTTGCTTTAAGAAAATTCGGCAGAACATTTATAAAATCAATTATATTGACTTGATCCATTTTTATGAAATCTTTTAAATGGACTTTGCTTTTCCTAT
Organism: Candidatus Cloacimonadota bacterium; assembly: GCA_003647765.1. GTDB lineage: Bacteria > Cloacimonadota > Cloacimonadia > JGIOTU-2 > B8-G9 > B8-G9. Next base: position 2,478 of record QMNM01000114.1, on the reverse strand, counting down.
CTTTTACAGAGTAAGTTCTTATTTTAGATAAATCTATTTCTTGATATTTGGACATAATTTGTCTTTACCTTACTTTTTGAATAATCCGATAATTATGCTAATAATAATACTTATAATAATCATACTGGTAATTGGAAAATAGAACCCGAAATTCTTTTTTTCAATACGAATGTCTCCAGGTAGATGAAAGAGATATTTACTAATATCAGTAAATCGGAATAGTACACCAATTATGATTAGAACTATTCCTATAATTATTAACAGTTTACCAAGCATTTTTACAATATCTTCCTTTTTATAAATAGATAAAATGAATTATGGAAAATCATAACTTTTTAAAATTAGTAAGCTAAAACAATAATTTTTTTTGACATATCTCCTGCTATTTTAAGTATATTGTCAAAAATTTCTTTTGGATATGGATATAAAGTAGTGATAGAAGGGGTGGTTGGAGATTTTTGAAGGATAAAGAAATTAATGGGTTAACATCTGCCGAGTTATAATCTATAATCTTTTGCAAAGAATCTAATCGCAAGCGTGGAAAAACAAAAGCGAGCTTATATTTATGCTATAATTTCCATACTATTTTGGTCAACTGCTGCCTCTGCGTTCAAAATCTCTTTAAAATATTTAGATTCTCTCCAATTATTATTTTTTGCTTCCATCACTTCTATTTTAGCACTTTTTGTAATTTTACTTGTTCAAAACAAATTAAATTTACTAAAAAACTATTCAAAACAAGATTACTTACATTCAGCATTACTTGGTTTCTTGAACCCTTTTCTATATTATGTAGTTCTGTTCAGAGCGTATTCAATACTTCCGGCTCAAGAAGCAATTACATTAAACTATACCTGGCCCATAATGCTGATTTTATTATCCATTCCTATTCTTAAACAAAGAATAAAATTAACAAGCATTCTTGCAATCATAATTAGTTTTATAGGGGTTATTATTATCTCAACCAAAGGTAATATCTTATCACTTAAATTTTCAAATTTCAAAGGGGCATTATTGCCTTTAGGTAGTGCAGTTATCTGGGCATTATTCTGGATTTATAATATTAAAGATAAGCGTGATATAGTTACCAAGCTATTCTTAAACTTTGTATTCGGATTTGTTTTTATTTTGATAGCTATATTGCTTTTTTCAAAAATGATCATTCCAGAAATTTCTGGGTTGCTTGGGGCAATTTATGTCGGTCTATTTGAAATGGGAATTACATTTATTATATGGCTAAAAGCCCTAAAATTATCAAAAACAACAGCACAAGTAAGTAATTTTATTTATTTAACCCCATTCCTTTCCCTTATGATAATAAACATTGTAGTTGCTGAGAAAATACTACTTTCAACTATAATTGGATTGAGCTTTATAGTAGTTGGAATAATTATTCAAAAATATTGCAGTGAATTAAAACAAAATACTAATGTTCAATAAAAGAGATGGATGATTATATCATAAAAATAAAAGAAATTCATTTAACTATAAAAGATAGAATACAATCCAGGCTGAGTGAATTTAGACAAACTGGGTGGACAGGAAGAGATGAGGATATTTTTGCAGAACTTGTTTTTTGTATTTTAACTCCTCAATCAAGAGCAAAATCTTGCTGGAAGGCTGTTGAGAATCTTATAGAAAAAAATCTGCTATTCAAGGGTGATAAAGACAAAATTGCTAAAGAGTTATTTGGGGTAAGATTTAAAAATAATAAATCCAGATATATTGTTGAAGCCAGAAAAAGCTTTGCGGATATCTCAAACTTATTCAGAGGTAGCAAAGATATTTATAAAAAAAGAGAATGGTTGGTTCAGAATATAAAAGGCATTGGTTACAAAGAGGCAAGTCATTTTCTACGAAATATTGGATTAGGAGAAAATCTTGCAATCTTAGATAGACATATATTGAAAAACTTGAAATTATTAAAAGTAATTGATAAAATTCCAAAGCTGCTGTTAAAGGAAAAATATCTTACGATAGAAGAAAGAATGAGAAAATTTTCTGAAGATATAAAAATTCCAATGAGCCATCTTGACCTTGTTTTATGGTATAAAGAAACAGGGGAAATATTTAAATAATTTTAGAAGAGGATTACAATAAATCACGATTTTTTTGTTAAGGGGGTAGAATAAATTAACATGCACAATTTTAACACATACCTAACTGATTATTGAAAAATTTATAAATAAAATTTGGGAAATTATTCTATTCCATCCCCTAATCATAAAAAATTTGACATTGTATTAATTCCTTTTATATTATTGTTATAAATTTGTAATGGTTTCAAATATGAAAAAAATATCTGAAGGATCCACTTTTGGTGGTAAGAATATTTTAAAATCGGCTGGAATTAAGCCAACTTATGAAAGATTGAGAATATTAAAATATCTTGAAGAAAATAACAATCATCCAACTGTGAATATGATTTATGATGAAGTCGTAAAAGACATTCCCACTATATCAAAAACAACTGTTTAT
>QMNM01000113.1 GCA_003647765.1 Candidatus Cloacimonadota bacterium | reverse complement strand
CATCCTGGCTTTTCATCAAATAAAGAAGAAATAAAAATGATAGAACTATAAAAAATGTAGCTGTCGTTTCAGTAAGAATTACAGTTTCTCTATACAATTGTGGCAAATACAAAGAATATGATAATCCTGAAAATAGTGATAGCAACTTGCTTTTTGTAAGTATAAGAATTATTTTATATAATGAGATAGATATAATAATCCCCATTAGCAATTGAAAAATCATTACAATCTTAAAATTCATATCAGCAAGAGCAATTATCAATGGATAACCGGGGGTTCTTGCACCACTATAATCACTAAAATTTAGCCGCAAAATATGATTAGCTAAATTGGTATACCCACCCGTGTCTTTAGCTATTTGTGGTTGGATAGTAAGAAATACTCCTACACGAATTAAGATAACTACTATCAATAAAATTGAGAAACTATTGCTTTGTATTTTACTTTTCATACAATAATTTTTTCACCAAACACCCATTTCTTATCTAAAAAGAATTTCGCAGTATAACCAATCAAAAGCCCTATTCCTCCACCTAATATTTCATTATTTGGAAATTCAAATGCAACTTTAAATAATATCTCAGTTCCCCAAAATATAGCTGTTGTAATAAAAGCAAAAAAGGTATAAATAGATAATTGTTTTGCAGTGTGTGTTATACCATTATAATTACTTTTAAATATAACAAACTTATCAATAACAAATTTAAAGATAAATCCTGCAGCTGTTCCTGAAATCAATTGGATAAAAAAACCTAATTCAATATTATAAATTTTCAAAGAATTAAATCTGGCATTTTTTACTAACATTCTTATTATGAATTGCGTTCCTAAATTTATTAAAATAGAACAAAAAGCAAAGAACATATATATGAGATATTTCTTTCTCATTAGAAGAAAAATTTTGCCAGTTTTAATATTCCCTGTTTCCACGGCACTCTATGCGAGATACCAGTTCGCTCTTTAAAACTGTCTAAGTTTTCAATGTACCATTTATAATTTCTAACTAGAGCGTCTTTATTAGAGTATTTCGGTTTAAACCCAAGAATTCTTTCTGCTTTTTCAATGGAAACAAAAGAATCTTTTGAAGCAGTTTCATAGACCCATTTATATAGTGGTGATAGATGTAGAGATTCTAAAATTTCTAATATCAATATTGCAGGCTTTGCTGGAATTGCCTTTATTTTCTTTCCAAAGCCAGCATAATCAAGTACACTTTGATAATCATTTCTCATAGTTGTGAACTTTCCTGCACCTATATTAAATGTATCATTTACAATTTTTTTGCCTTCAGTTAAGCAAAGATAGATTGCTTCGCACAAATCTTCTACATCAAGAAGTTGATAACGATTTCTACCATTTCCAATTATTGGAAAACTTTTACCATCCTTTGCCCAGTCATAAAAGAGAGCAAAAACTCCAAGCCGTTCAGGGCCTATAAAGGACTTTGGCCTAACAATCGGAATACACATTCCTTTCTCACGATATTCCTGACAAATTTTCTCTGCCATAACCTTTGATTCTCCATAAGGACCAACTCCTTCAAGTTTGTCAGTTTCATAAAGCGGATGATGATCTGGAATCCCATAAACAGCAGTTGTGGATATGTGAACAAACCTTTCTATATTATTCTTATATCCATATTGTAACAAATTTCTTGTGCCATTAACATTAGTAGAAAAAATATCTTCTTTTTTATATAAAGGCAAAGCAGCAGCACAATGAACAACAAGTTCAACATCTTTCATCAATTTAGCAACAGTTTTTTTGTCTCTGATATCCCCTTTAATAAAATTTATCTCATCCATTTCAGGATAATCAAAATCAGCAATATCCAAAACTATAATATCAGAAAAATCTTTATGAAGTAAGTATCTCACTAAATTTATTCCTAAAAACCCTGACCCACCTGTAATTAAAATACTTTTTTGCATTTATTTCCTTTGTCAGCATTTTTTAAATTACAAACTATCCTAATAAATATTTCCATTATTCTCCATACATAAGTAAAAATATGTTCTTTTGAAGAAATTTTATTAACTAAAACTGTTTTACAACCAAGTCTATTTCCAACAGATATGTCTGTTATTAAATTATCTCCAACAAATATACACTTATTAGCATCAATATCTAAATGTGTAAAAATCTTCTTTATTTTATGTATAAATGGCTTATGACAATTCCCATAAATTATTATATTTGGAATTTGTAAAGAATTTTCTAATCTTCTTGAATTACTATTTGACAAAATCACTATCCTAAACTTATTCGCTAAATTTGCAATAAAGTCGTTTGTGGTTTTGTCAATAGACGAATGCCATGGAGCAAGAGTATTATCATAATCAAAGATTATTGTTTTAATATCATTAAGTTCATCAAGATTAATCTCAAAAATATTTTCAAATTGATAATCAGGTGTAAATATCATTATTGTTATATAGCCACAGAGAATACAGCGTAATGCGTAGTGCGTAATGCGTAAATCACCACCACAGAGACACAGAGGGCACAGAGAAGATTAATAAAGATTAATAAAGATTGAAAAGATTATATGGATTAAAACTTAGTAACTTTATGACTAAAAATTTTTGTGGTCTACCCTAAATTATCACCTCCAAATAATTAAAATAGATACAATTGTCCAAAGTGCAATATCTATCATTAAGGGCTTATCTGTAAATAATTCTCTCTCAGGTCTTGCTCCACCCATCTTATTATACAAAAGAAACATATAACGAAATAATCCATAAATAACAAATGGTATTGTCCACATTAACTTCCGCGTAGGACTGGATAAAAAAGTGTACAAACTATAAGACATCAAAGTACCTGTGACAGAAATAGCAATCATCTGGTCTAATAGTTCTTTAGAATAGCATTCTAATACCTGCCTGTGCTTCTTATTATCACCTGGAATATATAAAAACTCGTATCTCCTTTTTCCAATTGCAAGAAATAAAGATATGAACATAGTAGTAATCAAAATCCAGTTACTAAGAGGCACACTTATAGCATAGGAACCAGCAAAAATCCTCAACACATAACCAAGTGCCACAATGATTATATCTAAGATAACGATATGCTTTAATATTATTGAATAAACGATATTTACTATGATATATATTACTACAATTGAGAAGAATTTACTATTGACAAAAAGAAAAGACATTACCACCGAAATAATCCAAAGTATAATCATTCCGCCAATTGCTATGTTTTTAGGTAATTTGCCAGAAGCAATTGGTCTATTCCTTTTTTGAGGATGCTGTCTATCACTTTCTAAATCCAAAATATCATTGAAAATATAGATCCCACTTGCAGCAAAGGAAAAACATATAAACGCAATAATAATATCTATATCAGTAGAAATAACAAAAAAGGATTTGGAAAATATAAGAGGGACGAAAAGTAAAAGATTTTTTATCCAATGATAAATTCGGATTTCTTTTATAAAGTATTTAATCACCTGTTATACCTGCATCATCATATTTGTAAGTACGAAAGTTAGAGACATCAACATCTCCGATATCATATTGTTGGTTTGCTGGATAATCTTCCTTATCATAAACTTTCTGTTTAATATCTTCTACATTATTCAGTCCATCAAAATAGTTTTCTTTTGCATCAATATCAATCCTATTGTGAGTTTTAACATAAATAAACCAATCCTCATTATAGAAATTATTCTTGTGAATTAAAGGAGACGAATCTTGATAACCTACATCACACTCTATAAGAATACCATTATTAGAATTTATCTCATTATAAGTAATTTTAGGAGAGGTTGCACCTGAAGTTCTTATATCACATTCACTATTATTGTATAATTCGTTATGAGTAAATTCAACAGTAACTTTCATTAGCCAAGCACCATTATTATTATTCTTAAAGTAATTATTCTTTATCTCACCTTTAAAGCCATCTTTAACCTTTAATCCATAATAGCAATTATAGAAAATATTCTTTTCAATAGTGCCAGTATTTACCATTTCAAAAAATATTCCTCCCTCTGCTGGTGAATCAATATTTCTACAAAGTAAGTTAGAACAATCAGTGTGTGTTGAATCAGTGTGTGTTGAAGATGAACTAAGGAATCCAATTATACAATTATTAAAGATACTATTTGATATAGAAAATCCATCTATCTTGTTTTGAAGTCCATTAGAAGAATAATCAAACTTACACCACTCAACTTCTGCATTAGCATTTTCAGTTAAATATATTCCATCCCATTGATAATCATCATTTAAAATAATTTCATTTAGATTTTCTGTTATTCCATCGTTTTTCGTGAACCAAATCATATTACTATTTTCGCCTATTGCTGTTAGATTTCCTTGTTCACAATCGCTACCAATAGAAAGTGATACATTCTTGTTTAATCTTACAACAGCACCAGGTTCAATAGTAAGTACAGCATTATTAATAACAGAAATAGTTTGATGTTCTTCTCCAATGATGTAATGATGGTCAGCCAACCAGGTTGTATCTGCATTTATATCTGATGTAATATATGTCTCACGATAAAGAGTATGACTTTCTGGCAATGAATTATCACCTTTTGCAATGCTAACATTATAAATATACTTAAAACCAAAAGAGTCCTTTATAGCAACTACATTATATTTACCGTTTGGAATATCACTGATTTTGAAATTCCCATCTGCATTTGTAGATGTTTGCTTTACTAAAGTTCCTGTTCTATGGTCAAACTCTGTATGCTGATTTATTATAACACCTATTTGAGAATATTTTCTGTTTATTTCCACAATGTCAGGATTTAACTCTGCGAGTTTGTAAACTCCGACAGTAATGCCAGAATGGTCAGTTTCTCCATCTAACAAAATTTTTCCTGATAAAGAGCCATTATTATCAGGTTTAGTAGAATCACAGGAAGTAAAAAATAATAATAAAACAATACTGATAATAAACAGCCATTTTATGTTAATATTCATTCTCTTTTTTCCATTCTATTTAAGATATCTAAATCTTTGTAGACTATCCTTAATTTTACTATCCGACATATCCTAATTTTGCGAGAAAAGTCCTATCAAACTGCTCGCGGAAAAATCTAAAATCTAAATACATCTTATTTGTCTGTTCAGTAAAATCTATCAAAGAATCTTTATTATTACAAAATTCTAATTTACCACTTTTTAAGATATTATATGCAAAACGCATAGGAGCAGTATTAAGAATCACTAAATCAAATTCATCTGTTTCCAACATATCCATTAAGATGCCAATTAAATCTAAATATTTCTTGCGAATCCTTTCTTTACTCAATTTATCAGAAAATAAAACTGCAAAATCTAAATCACTGAGCGGTTTCAAATTTCCCAATGCAGCACTGCTAAAGGTATAGAAAGCAACTACTGTTTTATCCTCATTTAAATTTTTAATCAATTCAGGGATTTTATGTAATACGTTATTAGGAAGCTTATTAAATTTTATCATATTTTTGTTTAGGTAATTTTTCTGTTTAATTAAAATTCAAATTGTTATTAGCCACAAAAACACACAAGGAGTAATGCGTAAATTCGCCACAGAGAACATTTAGTAATGCGGGAAAAACACAAAAAGATATTAGTCATTAGCAGTCTCATAAAAAAATAGGGGTTTTTTCATCAATTGATTTATAAGCTGCCTCTATGATTTCAACTGTTTTCATTCCTTCAATACCATTAACATCAATAACATCTTCCCCGTTTAGAGTATTAACTACATTTTCATAAACCTTGTGATGATTGGACATTGTGCCTTGATAATCTCCATACTCGTTTGGTCCCTGAGAACCTGGCAGATTATCAATTTTGAT
>QMNM01000112.1 GCA_003647765.1 Candidatus Cloacimonadota bacterium | reverse complement strand
GTTAATATTTTTGCCTAATAGTTTTAGAGTATGTTTATTGATTTTTGCAATCAAGTGTTCAATTTTTGCAGTATGGAATTTTTTCAAGAATCGATAGAATTGAGATTCATTAGGAATAGTAGTTTTAAATCCGATGATGTATTTAGATAGATAAGGTTCATTTTGCAATCTCCAGATAAGTTCAGGAATAGATGGAATTCGCTCCAAAGTTTTGACAATAAAAGCCTTAATCATAGAATGTGTAGAATAACCTGAGCAACCAACACCCTGATTGTGAGTTTTAATATGTGAAAGGTCTAGATATTGAAAAAGGATTTCATATTTTTTGACTATAGGTGTATATGCAAAGTCCTTGTCAGATATAAGATGAAGTTCAGGTTGATCAAAAAAGAATTTATTCATACATACCTCCTGTTTTATAGGATAACATCCTATTTATTAAAGAGTTAACATCCAAATATAGCAGGAGGTATGTCAAGAAAAATTGTTATTTTAATTTACTGATTTTTCAGAAAGTTATGTATTTTGCATAACGCATATTTTGTAATACTATTAGGAGGAAAGGTGAAAAAACAGATATTATCAATTATTATACTATTGAGTATGTTTTCATTATTATTTTCACAAATGCCATCTGATAATTTATTGACAGGAACTCTGGGCAGTAAAGGGCTGGACAATTTTGATTGTGAAAAAAATAAAAATCGTGATTTATTATGGTCACTATCAACCTTAGGCTCTATTTATGGGACACCTGCTATTGATGGTGATGGTTTTATTTATATTGGTTCATATCATAGTTTATATAAAATAAGTCCATCAGGGAATATAGAATGGATATTTCCAACGAATGGGTGGGTAACTTCTTCACCAACAATAGATGAAGAAGGTACAATTTATTTTGGTGGTGGTGCTGAAAACCCACCAAATCCTATACCTGGATGGGGCATTGTTACACCAGGAGATAACAATTTATATGCTGTATATGCTGACGGTTCTTTAAAATGGACTTATAATGCAGGCGCAAGTATTGACTACTCTTCTGCTGCTTTATCTCCAGATGGAAATACTATTTATATTGCTACTGGAGTTGGCAATCAAGGTATTAAGGCTATTGATACAAATACTGGCGATTTATTATGGCATTATCCTGTTGCAGAATGGATACTTTCAGCACCAGCAGTAGGAAATGATGGAATAATATATGTTGGTACTATGCACAGTGAAAGTGAATTGCTCGCATTAAATCCTAATGGCTCATTAAGATGGAGTTATGATGTTGCAGGTTGGATAGTTTCATCACCTGCAATAGATGAAGATGGCACAATATATGTAGGAACAATGGATACACAAAATTCAGTTATCGCATTAAATCCAGATGGCTCACTAAAATGGAGTTATCCTGCTGGATATTTTATATGCCATTCTTCACCTGCAATAGGAATTGATAGAACAATATATATTGGAACAAAAGATGCACAAGGAAATAGTTTGTTGGCTTTAAATCCTGACGATGGAACACTAAAATGGAGTTTTACCACAGGATACTGGGTTGAAAGTCAAATTACTATCGGTAACACAGGAACTATTTATTTTTCTGATATGAATGGCACATTTTATGCCCTTCAAGATCAAGGGAATCAAGCAAATGTTCTATGGACATTTAATACTTGTAATTGGACAAGAGCCGGTTCTGCTATTAAAGATAGTGTTTTGTATTTTGGCTCTTATGATAATAATTTATATGCACTTCAAGTCCAAGATACTTCACTTTTTAATTCTTCATGGCCTAAATATCAAGCAGATAATAAAAATTCTGGAATGTATAATTCAGGTGCAACTGGTATTACACAGAATATACAACAAACTCAACATCTATTATTACTACATCAGAATTATCCAAATCCGTTCAATCCAGAGACCAAAATTCAATATTCAATTCCAAAAGATAGTGAAATTGAATTGAAAATCTATAACATCAAAGGTGAATTAGTAAAAACATTAGTTGACAAGAAACGGAAGCGAGGAACTTATTCAGTTATCTGGAATGGTAAAGATGATAATAGCAGACAGTTAAGTTCAGGTGTTTACTTCTATCGTCTGAAATTAGATGATAAGGTGATAGATACAGAGAAGTGTCTGCTTTTGAAGTAGCAGCACATATCAACCCGACTCGAGTTCTCCGAACCCTCCGAACCCGAGTCGGGTTGGAAACTTCAATTAAAAAATAAGGAGACTACAATGAAAGTAAAAAATCTTATCATAGTGATTGGATTATGTGTGTTATGTAACATTGCTTATGCTCAAGAACCTGACTGGCTCTGGGCAAAAAGTGCTGGTGGAACAGAAGAGGATTTAGGCAATAGTATAACCACAGATTGTAATGGAAACTCGTATATAGTTGGTTCGTTTTTCGATTCAGCGAATTTTGGTTCTATTACTCTTACAAGTAGTGGGTATTGTGATGTTTTTATAGCCAAAACTGATACTGCTGGCAACTGGATTTGGGCAAAAAGAGCAGGTGGAACAGATTTTGATAAATGTTCCGATATAAGCCAGGATGCAAATGGGAATTTGTATATTACTGGATATTTTTCAGGAACAGCAACATTCGGTTCTACATCTCTAACAAGTTGTGGAAATTATGACATCTTTGTGGCAAAGATGGATACAGAAGGCAACTGGCTTTGGGCGTCAAGTGCAGGTGGACCAGATTCTGATCACGGTGATTATGGAAAAGCCATAATTACTGATGCAAATGGCGACTTATATGTAACAGGAATGTTTAATAGTGCAGCAACTTTTGGTTCTAATATTCTTATAAGCAATGGAGAGAGTGATATCTTTGTAGCAAAGATTGATACAGATGGCAATTGGCTATGGGCAAAGCAAGCAGGTGGAAGTTTCTGGGATTATGGATTAGATATAACCACTGACGCAGATGGAAATTCGTATGTAACAGGAATGTTTTTCCTTTCAGCGAGTTTTGGCTCTATTACCATTACCGGCACTATGTTAGGAGATATTTTTGTGGCAAAGATAGATGCAGATGGCAACTGGATTTGGGCAAAAGAAGCAGGTGGAGGTGATTGGAACGAAGGTTACGGTATAGATATAGATGCCAATGGGAATCTGTATGTAACGGGATTTTTTGGAAGCACAGCGACTTTTGGCTCTACTACTCTAACAAGTAATGGATATGAGGATATTTTCTTAGCAAAAATGGATGCAAATGGCAATTGGCTTTGGGCAAAAGGAACTGGTGGAAATGATGAAGATGACCGTGGAATAGACATAATTACAGATACCAATGGGAATTCTTATGTAACAGGGTATTTTTCTGGTTCGGCATCTTTTGGCTCAACCACTCTAACAAGCAGTGGAAATTATGACATCTTTGTAGCAGAAATGGATACAGATGGTAATTGGATTTTGGCAAAGCAAGCAGGTGGAAGTTCCAATGATGAAGGCACTGGAATATCCTTAGATAATAGTAGTAACTCTTATATTACCGGAGCATTTCAAAATATAGCAAATTTTGGTAATACTACATTGATAAGTAATGGAGATAGAGACATCTTTGTTGCAAAGATAGGTGAAGAAACTGGCACTTCTGTGGATGATGATTATGCACTTGAAAATCGTATGTTGTTATTAGCAAATTATCCCAATCCGTTCAATCCGCAAACTACTATTAGTTATAGCATTCCTCATAATGGAAAAGTCAGTATAGAAATTTATAATATTCGTGGGCAAAGAATAAAAACATTGATTAATAATGATATGCCTGCTGGTTATCATTCTGTTGTTTGGGATGGGAAAGATGAGAATGGAAAACCCGTTTCTTCAGAAATTTATTTATACAAATTGAAAGTTGGTGATAAATATACAAAAATCAAAAAGATGATTCTTCTCAAATAACAAAAGGACAAATTATCACAAAAAATGTTAATTTGAAATAAACTAATATTTTATTTAAAATATTTGGTTAAATTGCTATTTTTAGCAAAAATAATAAATATTATGAAGTTTGAATTATTCAGAAATACTTTTGAAAAGCATCTTATCTTCAGTGTTTATGATGTAAATGCTTATTTTCCCGACTTTGATTCTAAGAGGCTTGTGGAATGGCAAAAGAAGGGCTATATCGTAAAACTAATTAACAAATGGTATTATTTTCCGCTATTTACAAAACAGAATAATTCACATCTTTTGGCTGCTAATTCAATTTATCATCCATCATATATCAGCCTTCAAACTGCCTTATCTTACTACAATTTAATTCCTGAATTTATCTTTTAACTTCCTTAACATCAAAGACAAATGCTCATTTTGATACGAAGTTAGGTTACTTCACATACAATCATATCAAACCATCATTGATGTTCGGATACAAACTTGTGAAATTTGAAAATCCTTTTGTTAAAAATAATGGAAAAAACAGGTATATTAGAATTGCAGATATTGAAAAAACTATTCTTGATTACTTCTATATTAACGCAGGTATTAATACCGAAAAAAAAATATTGCAGGTTAGAATTGATGCTGATGTATTTAAATCGGATGTCAACTTAGATAGGCTATATAAATATCTTAATGATTTCCGTAACAAAGCATTAGAAAAAAGAATATCAAAATTAATAAAGATAGTTTCACAATGATTAATATAAACGATATTGAAGGTTTTTTCCCTGTAAACATACGCATTGCCCGTTTCAGAGAGTATATGTTGAAAGAATATATCCATTATAAGATGTTGGACATTCTTTCAAAAAGTCAATTCTCTGAAAAATTGAGTTTTATTGGAGGATCTTGCTTGAGAATTTTGTATGGAATAAAACGGTTTTCAGAAGATCTGGATTTTGACAATTTTGGTATGAGTGAGCAGGAGTTTACGGAAATGACGAATTTTATCACTTCAGAACTTAAAGCAGATGGCTATCCTGTTGTTATTATTGATAAAGAAAAAGATAAAAAACTAAATGCATTCAGGCGAAATATTAATTTTCCTGAATTGTTGTATAAACAAGGCATTTCCGGTCATAAGGGGAAAAAATTCCTTATTAAAATTGAATCACAATCTCATAATTTTAAATATGACCCAATTCCTAAGGTGGTTGCTGGTTTTGATGTTTTTGCCATTATCAAAACTGCACCTCCTGATATTCTTTTAAGTATGAAAATATCTGCTATGCTTGAAAGAAATAAGGGTCGTGATTTCTTCGATTTTCTTAACCTGGTGAATAAGACAGAACCAAACTATGAGTATTTATCATTTAGAAAAGGAATTAATACTCCTGCTCAATTAAAAAAAGCCTTGTTAAATAGGTGTGATGAAATAGATTTTAAATTTCAATCACAGGATTTTCAACATCTCGTTTTTAGTGATATGGACAGGCAAAAGTTAAATGATTTTAAATTTATTGTCAGGTCATTAGAGTTTAGTCATAACAAGCAACATAAATAAAATTTATAGGTTAGAATGAAAGGTATTATTATGAAAAAAACATTTATCATCTTTTTATGCGTAATTGCAATTAATACGGTATGTACAGCACAAACCGTTGACAATCTGAATGATATTGCTGTATGGACATTTAATGAAAATATATATGAAGCCTGGATGGTTGATTATGCCGCGTATGTGAATCCTCAATTTTGCAAAAGAGCGTGGTTCAGATATTGCAGTACCTGGAATATCTTTGCTGATCCGCAATATAATTTAAACTCCATACCGCCACTTCTGAACAATTATGGTGCTTTATTTGAAGGTGGAGTTCAGGTGTCGCATTTATGTACAGATGGAGGTTGGCCCTG
>QMNM01000111.1 GCA_003647765.1 Candidatus Cloacimonadota bacterium | reverse complement strand
CTTTAGATGAAGGTGTTAGAGTTAGATTGGTAGATGCTAAGAAAGATGGATACAATAATTATTGGTTTAATCTTATTGGTAATACCTATAGATTAACTCGAAATGATTATTCATTAGAAGGTATGGGTATGGTTGATAGTACATCGGGATGCAATACAATGAATTCTGATGCTAATGGGTTGGTCTTTGAAGTTATATCACTACCAATTAATTCTTTACACAGAGGGCATTAAACCCTCTTCCACTTCACCAATAAAACTCCAATTTCTAATAAAAACCCACTAAATCATATAAATATTCCTACAAAAGGAGTTCATATGGACAAAATTATAGCATTTTTTTCAAGTTTTATGACTAAAATATTAAAGACTGGAAATAAAAATATAAATAAAAATATAGACAGTGAGGTTAGTAACTCTCAACATACTATTAGTGGTATGAGTAAAGTAGTTGCTATATTAGAAGATAAAGTAGTTGAACCATTCAAGGTTACAGAAACTACTAATAAAAAGGAGATCAAAGCAATGTATAGATTTGGAAATAGAAGTAGAGCAAGATTGGATACATGTCACCCAGATATGATTAAGATAATGGAAGAAGTTATTAAGATATACGATATATCGGTGCTTGAAGGACTAAGAACTGCTGAGAAGCAATTAGAATACTTTGAAACAGGTAGAAGTAAGTTAGACGGTGTTAAGAAATTATCGAAGCATCAGGATCACGGTGATGGATTAAGTTATGCTGTTGATATTATGCCATACAAAAAAGGTTCTAATGCTTTTAGTGGTGCTCAAAAAGATTTAAGAAGATTTTACTACTTAGCAGGACTTGTTAAAATGGCAGCCAGACAGTTATTAGAAGAAGTTAAAATCTCTCATAAAGTAAGATGGGGTGGAGATTGGGATCAAGATGATATTTACACTGACCAGAACTTTGACGATTTACCACACTTTGAACTAAGAGCAATATAAATGCTTACTCTTGGTGACTTAAATAATGCTTTATTATGGAATGAAACACCGGCTGGTGTTAAAGATAGTCATACTGGTGAAGATTCAAAACTTCCTATTATGATTCCAAGAAAATTAAAGAAGCACAAAAAGAAAAAAAATGTTAAAGATTACATTAGAGTGAATAAATCTAAGTAACTCTTAAGGTATATTTAATATCCTTTATGATAGACTTCTACTATTAAAAGGAGTTTATATGACAAAAGAGAATAAATTTGTAGCTGAACTAGCTAAACTTTATAAAGTAGTTGATAATAATGGTGGTATTAGAGTCATGAACGATGATTCATTTGAGTATATAGCATATACTGCTCAAAAAAGAGAATTACTATGCTATAGTTTAACCTTCGGTCGTTTATTGATTGAGCAGAATACAACTGGTATTAAAACAGAATTATATTATGATTCTAAATATTTAAAAAACACAGATACTGTAAAAGGGTTTCTTGATGTAGCAATCAAAAATGCTAATAAAGAGATAGGTGTTATTATTGAAAATGGTATAGTACCTTCAACAACTGAGAGAAATTTAATAACACAGTTTAATAAAAAAATGGCACAGGCATTAAATTATATGCTGACATTTACCTCCGATGCAGTAGATGAGTCTTTAGCTGATACCGTATATATCCAAGTATGCCTTTACCATCCAGACTCTTTCTTTTCTACAAAATCTGGATATGATACTTATATGCAGGCTAGTAAAAATTTTGTAGAAGATCAAAAATTATTTGAAAAAACAGGTTTATTCTCTAAAGTTATTATATTAAGTAAGTCTCAAATATATTCATTGCAAGATAATTATAACTATGGTATTTTACCTTCTGATATAGCTAATCCAGATTCATTAGTATCTGAGATTTTAAAATCTGTTGAAACAGGAACAAATATTGCTATTATAGAATTTAATGATGTTGAACATAAGGACTGGTCATCACGAGGTGATATGTCAGATGTGCATATTAATTTCGATAAAACTATTAAAAATGCCTTTACACTAGAAAATTTACCGATTAGATCCTCAGAAAGAGGTGGATCAAGCAATGACAATGTTAGAGCATTAAATGACGAAAAAGTAGAGATATTATATGATTCAATGGCTGATACTTTTCACAAAATTACTTATGACAATCCATATATACAATTGTTGGATGTTGAAGCTGTTGCTTCTGCGGGTAATATAGGTTGGCATGATAGGCTGCTTAGTGGAAGTAAGAAGCTGACTACAATTAATGTAAATAAAGAAGGGCGAAATATTTCTGTATTTACATGTGACACTGCATTATCGAATGCTCAACATAATACTATTGCTCTATTGGAATTAAAAAGATTTATATCTAAATTAGATATAGTTGGATTGAGAAAGTTTTTACACAAGATTGAAAAAGATATTAGAAATTGGTCTGACGACACTTTCTTATTATTCCAACATTTGATAGTTGTGTCTCAACCAAAAGTCTATATTAGATTATTTGAAAATTCATCGGAAAGTAAGTCATTTGTTTCTATAAATAACGCAATTCGTAACCAAAGTAAAGATGAACAGTTGGAATATATATCAAAAACCAAACTAAGTATTTTATGTTCTGCATTAAATTTTAAATATTCTGACATCCACGCTTATACTGCAACAGATGCTTCGCAAAACCCACTCCATAAGGTTGTTAGCAAGGTTAGTTCATTCAATATAACACGATTACATTATATAAATAATGGTTATAACAAAGGTAGGAGAATAAAAAAACCAACCGGCAGTTTTATAACTGATTCTGACTGGCAATTTATTAAATCTATTTCATTATTTGTAAATTTATCTGGAAGAAGGTATTTTACGACTGCCAATAATCTTTTTAAAAATGGTAGAAGAACAAACCCAACCAAAGCTATCTTAGATGAATTATATAAAGATACAACAACCTTATCAAGTACGGCTATATCTTTTGCCAAAAATGAAATAGTAAGTCAATTGGAAAAGAATAGAAACCAGTTTAATAAAACCCATTCTATCAGTTTATTAAAAATTATTAAAAAACATTTAAAGGTATTAACCTTGAGTACCGATGATAAGAAAGCTGTGTTGAATGATAGTGACCCATTTATAATTTTACTTAATATGAAAGCACATATGTTAGAACATAATATAAATTATTCGGTAATTTATTCAATTGAAGAATTAGATGGATTTATTAGAGAATTAAATGATTTTGGTATTGTGGTTGATACAACCAAACTATATAGAATGATTGAAATATACAATTATAATAATAGCACTACTTTAGGGAGAAGTAGTTTCTTAAGGGGAGATAATTATATGGCATTTATTTCCTCCATTATTGGTTATAAAGGAGATGAGTTGACACTTGAAAATTATAAAAAATATTCAGCTTTAATTGATGCAAATTTGGAAGCAATGGACAAAGAATCAGAAGGTTTTGATTCTACTCGTATGCAACAATTCAAACTAGATGACCTTAATTCGCGTGATTACAGTATGATCAGGCACTTATTCATGAATATAATAGTAATACCAATATATAAAAAATATAGTTCTGAAAAACTAATGAAAGAGATTGACATACTTGATAACGAAAGAAAACATAAAAAAGCAGTCAAGAAGTCCATTAGACGGGCTACAAACCAACAAAATACAATCTCTGTGAATGTTGAAGATATTGATTTTATTTCTGAAACACTAGGTTTATCTAAGTAACTCTTAAGGATATATTCGGTATAATGAGCAAAACTAAAAAAAGGATTGCCATGCTGGATATATCTATCCTCAATGCTGACAAAGCAACTACAACAGACAAAAAACTACAAGAATTCCTATCTAAAGAATACATTGTGACTGAAAAGTTCGATGGAACAAAACTTACTCTCTGGAGAAACAATGAACCGTGGAATAAAGATTACACGAAGAATTGGGTAGTAGCATTCAAAAATCAAATACTATTTAAGGAAGAGTTTGATGATATTGATAGAGTTGACATTAAAAACTATTCTGTTGGTATTTCTCAGTATGCTTTAATACACGACCACCTTGAAGCTAATCATATTCAAACAAAAGACTTCCCACTTAACACAGAAGTATTCATAGAGTTCATTCAGAACAAATTGACAACTACAAGAGATTATCATCAGAAGTTTGATTTGTTCCTTATTGCCTATTCTCCTGCAACTGCGGAGATTGTTGGTGGTATGATTAAAACTAATCCCACAGAGTTCAGCACAAAAAACAATCTTGAATATTCTAACTTACTTGGTATCGCTTTACCACCAGTTGTATTTCAAGGAAAGATTGATACACTTGGAAACTTTGAAATGGGTATTAAGAGTTGGGGGTTAATGGCTCAATGGGAAACTCACAAACACAAGTTCATTGATGCTCCACATAGCCTTATAGACTACGAAACGATTAAAGCGGTGTTCCTTGGCTTTGAAAGCTGTTTAGGTGGTAAGACTGAGGGTGTGGTGTTAGAAGCCGAGGATGCTCTCTATAAGTTCGTTCAAGCAGACCAATATTCAAAATCAGTTAGATTTGCTCGTAAAGTTCCATACCAAGGGACTCCAGAGGTAGAGACACAATATTGGTCTGATGTCAATAAAGTAGCCCATGAATATCTCATTCATAGTGATTATCAGAAACCTTTGGAAGTGCTCTTAAAAGACCTTAATAACAAAGTCTTTATCAGTGGTCATGAATACATATCAGAAGTGTTTGCTGAGAAGATAAAAGCAACTGAAACAATCAGACCTTGTATAGTAAAACATAAAGCAAAGGATGACATATTCCTTACAGCAAAACAGATGATTCTCGATAGATTACCTGAAAATCAAAATGCACTTTTTGTAGGAAAGTTTCGAATACCAACAAAAGCTCACATAAATATTATTGAGGAAGCATTGAAAATATATCCTCATGTTGTAGTATGTATTGTGAAGGCAAAAAAGGATGTAAAGGAGAGTTTATCTCTTGAATTACAGACTAATATTCTGACATCTATATTTGGCGACAGTATCACTATTATAACCCATTCTACTGGGAATTTGACCTCAATAATCAATAAATCTCCTAAGAGATTACGATTTATTTTAGCAGGCTCAGACAGAATTGATAGCTACGAGGCACAGCTAAAACGACATTCCAGTTTGGCAGTGGTCGAAACGATTAGAAAAGAATTAGCAGAAAATGAAATATCTGCTACTCGTGCTATAATGTCAATTAAAAGTGGTGATTTAGCGACATTCAAAAATTTAGTTACTGCAAAAACTTATAATTACCTCTCTAATATTCAGGAAGAATTCCAAAAATAAATTATTTTCGCTTTCTCAAACATAAATAAAATTAAGATATAAATGTTTGAGAAAGCTCCTCCTTTTTTCAATTTCCCAATCATTTAATGTAAAATATCTGTATCGTATGAATATACTAATAAGGATGTAAAAATGATTGAGAAAATCAAAGGTAAAGACCATTTAGTGCAGAAGAGAGATGGTAGGTTAGAAAAGTATTCTCCTGCCAAACTTAAACGAGCAATTAACTGGTGTACAAATGATTCGGAAACACTAACAGCACAACTGTTTGAATCACTTAACCTGAAAATATATAACAAAATTAAGATAGATAAATTGTGGGACGAAGTTATTGAAACTGCCGCTAATATGATATCTGAAATGTATCCAATTTGGGATGATGTAGCAAAAAGAGCCTACTTACTAAAAATCTACAAAGATAATTACAACTACAATGCAACAATTGATTCATTGAAATTCCAAGACATTATTGACAAGGGAATTCAAGTCGGTGT
>QMNM01000110.1 GCA_003647765.1 Candidatus Cloacimonadota bacterium | reverse complement strand
TTGTATAAGTTCTCTCTTATGGCTTTGTCCAGCGGTGAGACAATGTTGAGATTTCAGAATGTAACTTTGCTTAATAATGCTCAAACAGAAATAGAAGGATATTCCAATATTACGATTGATTCCAGTTTAGTAACAATTGAGCAATCTCACTTTACAATTTGATGAAGTTGAATACATAGCTGATGTTGGCGATACTATTGATGTAGATATTGAAATTTTAGATGCTGTCAATCTATTTGGAAGTGCTTTTGAAATCACTTTTGATGATAGTTTATTATCCTATGTAGAAGATAGCTTTTCAGAAGGAGATTTTTGGAATGGCGATGTTACTCCATACAGTCAAATAGATGGTGATACATTAAGTTCTGCTGTAACTTTGAATCAGACAGGTGGGATAAGTGGAATCACAGGGAATGGTGTGTTATGTAAATTCAAATTGTTAAGCATAACCAGTGGTGAATCAAATCTGAATTTTCAAAATGTTAGTCTAATAGATGAAAATGGTGAGCCAATAGAGAATTTCTCAAAGATTTGGATAAGAGCCAGTTCTATCAAAGTTCAATAATCTATTGTTAGATAAAATAAGGGCTGCCAATATTTTAGGCATCCCTTATTTTAATTATAAAACTAATTTATACAGAAAATATAGCATTCTATTACAGTCCAACAAACCACTATGTTATAAAGAGATTATCAATTTTTATAGTAAAATAGAATCCTGTATTTTGTTTTGAATAATCAATATCAACATCTTTCAGAACCTCAATCAATTCAGGTAAAATGTCCTCATTTGATATAATGGAAAATACGATACGATTATAAGGTGGAATTCCTGCCTTTGCTTGTAATAAACTGGAAAATAAAGGCACTTCTTTTGCCAATTTATTCTCAATACCGATTCCATCTAACACAAAAGTATCAGTTAATTCAAACTCTAACATTACTTGGAGCAAATCATTTATCTTCTCTTCATAATTAAGCACCATTATCAATAATTTCATATTTGCTCCTGGCTTTTGATAATCGCATAAATCTCTTGTGTAGAACGAGCATATTTGAATTTCTGTGTAAATTCTTTATGGTGAAATATACGCATAAGATGCGCAAGTAGAGCAAGATACTTTTTATTTTCTGCATAAGATGACAAGATTAAGATAATTATGTATGCCTTATTTTTTTTATCATAAAGAATACCTTGTGGAACAATAGCGACTTTCACATATATTTTTTTTATCTCCTTTAATTGGCAATGCGGAATAGCAACGCCTCTATCTATATAAGATGAGAATTCCTTTTCCCGAGCAAGAAGAATTTTCATAACCTCTTTTTTATCCATATTCTCTTGAAACTTCACCTGATTTAACAAATTATTTAATAATCCTTTCTGAGAAAAAGATGTATCTTTAATCAAGACAATATCGTTACTATCAATAAAATCAATTAATTTAACCATATAATCCTCTTTTAATTATTTTCACCCAGTTAGATAAAAGGACTATCTAATGTGGTGAATGGTTTTTATAGCGGACTCATTCATATTTTTAGAGAAAGGCGATAAATCCGATTTCTTTCAAGATTGAACTTTTGGGATATTTGCTTTACTGCTTTACTTTTAGAATAATTTTTCTCATTGACTAATTTTTTCAATGCTGATAATATTTTAGCATCAGCAATTTCAGGATTATTGCATTTACCTTCAATTATTATTGTAAATTCACCTTTCAAGTTGACTTTTGAAAAGTTGTTCAAAATATCTTCTATTTTACCACGATAGAAATTTTCGTATAATTTAGTTATTTCTTTAGCAATAGCGATTTTTCTATTTCCGAAAACTTCTTTTATATCTAATAATGCAGATTTGAGACGGTGTGGGGCTTCAAAACATACAATAGTTTCTTGACGATTTTTCAGATTTGTTAATAGCAATATCCTATCTTTTTTCCTATTTGGAAGAAATCCGACAAAAGTAAATTTATCAGTAGAAATGCCAGAACTAATGAGTGCAGAAAGTAATGCACAAGCGCCTGGAATCGGGACAACTTTAATATCATTCTTAATTGCTTCTTGAACAATAACCTGAGATGGGTCAGAAATTGCTGGCGTACCAGCATCTGATACTACAGCAATATTTTCTCCTCTATCTAATTTATCAATGAGTTCACTTGCTCGCTTAATTTCGTTGAACTTGTGATAGCTGAGCATTGGAGTGGAAATGTTGTAATGTTTAAGAAGTATGCTTGTGGTTCTTGTATCCTCTGCTGCAATTAAATGTACTTCTTTTAGAATGCGTATTGCACGGAAGCTTATATCCTCAAGATTACCAATTGGAGTGGATACAAGGTACAAAATGCCTTTTTCCATTTTTAAGGTTGCGACTGTGTAAACACCGAGGCTAAGTTAATAAAAGAACGCTAAAGCGTCTTATAATATAGCGTTCTTTAGAATACTAATAACTCAATAATTTTCCACAAACAGTTCAAAATATTCTCTTGGATGAGCACACACAGGACATTTTTCCGGTGCTTCTATTGATTCAATAATATGTCCACAATTTCTACATTTCCAGAATACCTTACCATCTTTTTTAAATACAGTGTGTCCTTTTACATTCTTGAGCAATTTTCTATATCTTTCTTCGTGTCTTTTTTCTACAAGAGCAACTAATTTAAATGTTATTGCAATTTCAGTGAAACCTTCTTTCTCCGCGACTTTTGCAAAAGAAGGGTATAAATCTGTCCATTCTTCATTTTCACCATTTGCCGCATATTCTAAATTTTTCAGAGTATCAGAATAAGCAACAGGATAAGCTGCATTGATTTCAACAACACTTTCATTCATTCCATATTTAACTAAATGCTTCCAGAAAAGTTTTGCATGTTCCTTTTCATTATCAGCGGTTTCCAGAAATATCTCTTCAATTTGCCTGAATCCTTCTTTTCTTGCAACAGAAGCATAATAGGTATAACGCATCCTTGCCTGTGATTCACCAGCAAAAGATTTCATTAAATTCTCTGCTGTTTTGGTTCCTTTTATACTTTTCATTTTATTTGTCTCCTTGAATTATTTTTTGCTTTTCTCTGTGGCAAATCTATCTTACTTGTCCAATGTCCTTCAACATCTTCTGAAACCATTCTTTATGAATATCAAATGATTTTCCACCTTTAATTCTTTGAAATTCAATACATCTCATTTCGTCATTATGGTCTTGATCAAGTCCAATAACACCACTTTGGCAGTTCAAGGCAGATTCAACAGCCATATCTGCGGTTTTGAAAATCAGTTCTAAATCCTTTTCATTAGGTGCAGCAGACCGAGCAAAATATCCACTTTTCTGAACTAAAACCTTGTCTGCTTTAAATGACTTGGCAAATCTTTTTGCGAACCATTGACCAGGATTTATCTCATCTAATCGCACATGACCAAAAGCATCTCTAATCACTGTTTCACCTTTTGCTTCCATCTCTGCAACAATACTTTCAACTCCTGCACCTTCACTCAAAAAGATATTTACACCATCTTTTTCATCCATCAATTTTTTTAGACGCTCTGTCTCGGCTTCAATGTCAATCATCATCTCTGGAATATAGATAGCGTCTATATCCCATCGTTCTTTTGTCAAAAGAATATCAGGTAGAAATGTTCTCTTTTCAAGCAGTTTTCTATACTCGTAAGCAGTAGCAGCAGTAAGCCAACCGCAATGTCTGCCCATAACTTCGTGAATAATCAGTTGACGAGTGCTGGTTGTATTTTCGTTTGCGATATTTTCAAAAAATATTGCTCCTTGCTCAGCTGCAGTCCAGGCACCTAATGTCTGTGTAATTGGAATTACATCATTATCAACTGTTTTTGGTAGTCCGACAACTGTAAGTTTATATCCATTTTCCGCTAAATATGAAGCTAATTCAGATGCCATAGTACTTGTATCATCTCCACCAATCGTATGCAGAATTGTTATTCCATCTTTTACTATTTGCTCATAGGCAACCTGAAGTGGATTTTCTCCTTGTTTGATATAACCCTTTTTTATACAATCAGCCGCATTGGTTAATTTAACACGACTATTTCCTAAAACACTTCCACCAAATTTATATAATAATTCAGCATTTGATTTAACCTTTTCTGTGATTCTTATCATCTTTCCTGTTAGTAAGCCCTTATAGCCATTCAAATACCCAATAATTTCTACATCAGGGACAAGTTCAGTATATTTTTTAATTAACCTTCCAATAGATGCTGAAAGACAGGGTGCTAAACCACCAGCAGTTAATATCCCAATTTTATGTTTTGCCATAGTTCCTCCTGAATTTATTTTTCGCCACAAAGCCACCCTACTTCGTCAAGACAGGGATAATTTAACCACAGATTATCACAGATTAACACAGACAGACCAACGAGGATTATTTCATAAAACAATGTATCTTTTCTTCGCGTCTTTGTGCCTTCGTGTCCTTGTGGCAGAATGTTCACAAAATAATCAATAACAAAATAGTATCAAATATAGAAAATATCAATCCAATACCTGCTCCAAGTCCAATCAAAGGCAAAGTTGCATATTTTTTTACTTTCATCTCCACAATGGAAATATCTTTACTTTCTATAAACTCAATAATCATTCGTTCTATTTCATAACGATTGAGTAATTCAGGTATAAAGTTCCGTGTCAATTCTTTAACAAAATAATGACCAATATCAGCAATGAAGCGGTAAATACTATTAGAAATGGATTTGGGAAGAAGTTTCAAAAAGTTTTTCTCTTTAAGTTTTTTCAGGATATCTTTATAGATTTTGTTTTCCAATTCAGTAATTTTGGATTCAGTTCCTTCATTTTTAGCATGTTGAAAATATTGAGCAAATAATTTAGAAATATATTTAGCAATGCGTATTTTTTGACTATAAATAAGTCCTGGCGTAAGTGGGATTTTATGACCGAATATTTTCTTTTCTTTATAAGGATGAAAAAGGAAGATGATTATAGAGTAAAATAATCCTGCTCCAATAATCATATTAAATAGAAAGAATATGAGATAGAAATACCATTCCATCAGAAGCTGCCTCCTGCTCCACCACCGCCGCTGGAACCGCCACCGAATCCTCCAAATCCACCAAAACCACTACCAAATCCGCCACCAGACCAACCTCCAGAACGTCCACCGTAACCACCAAATCCACCTAAAAAGAGAAGTGGAAATAGACCAAAACGACCTCTACCTCCAAATATCAGTAGAAAAAATATCAATCCAATAATTAGTTTAACGAAACCTATCCCACCACTTGACCGATACTTATGAACATTTCTTTCTGGATTTCCAGTTAATTGGACATTATAATGACGAGCAACAATAATTGCCAATGCTGACATTCCAGAAAGAACACCTTTGTCATAATCATTGTTCTTCAAATATGGATAAATATATTTATCCCTGATTTCGCCTGCCAGACCGTCAGGAATAAAACCCTCTGCTCCATAGCCAACTTCAATACGCATTTTTCGTTCTTTAACAGTAATGAATAGTAAAACACCTTCATCATTTTTTGTGCCAATACCCCATTTTTCGTATAACTCGTTGCTATACATTTCGTATTGGGATTCACCAATAGTTGGGACAATTGCCAGAGATAATTCAAACCCGGTCTTTTGCTTCAATTCTATACAGAGTCGGTTTATCTGGCGTTTAACAGAAGGAGATAATACACCTGCAAAATCATTGGCAAAACCAGTCGGCTTTGGATAAGTAATTTTTGCCAGTAATGATACTGAAATCATTAGCAATAATAAAATTGCTATGGATACTTTTGTTATTTTTTGTGTTTTCATAAAAAACCT
>QMNM01000109.1 GCA_003647765.1 Candidatus Cloacimonadota bacterium | reverse complement strand
AAGAAGTGTAAGAATTGCTGGTAAATCTATTGCTGACATTTCTAAAATGTCCGTTAAACAAATATTAGAATTTTTCCAAAATCTTAATCTTTCTTCTATACAGCAAGAAATTGCAAAAGAATTAATAAAAGAAATCATTGCTCGTTTACAACTTATGATGAATGTTGGATTACATTATTTGACATTAGATAGAGGTGCACCAACACTTTCCGGTGGAGAATCAGAGCGTATAAGATTGGCAAGTCAGATAGGTAGTGGACTTGTTGGCGTGATGTATATATTGGATGAACCCACAATCGGATTACATCAAAAAGATAACGGCAGATTATTAAATATGCTTCTTCATTTACGAGACATTGGCAATACAGTAATTGTTGTTGAACACGATGAACAGGTAATTCGTGCAGCTGATTATATATTGGACTTCGGTCCAAAAGGCGGTATTTACGGTGGAGAAATTATGGCTACTGGAACTCCTGAACAAATAATGAATAATAACAATTCCTTAACTGGCAAATATCTTAAAAAGGAATTGAACATTGAAATTCCAAAACAGACCAGGAAGCATTGTAATAAATTTTTGGAAATCATAGATGCCACTCAAAATAATTTAAAACATATTGATGTTAAAATTCCACTTGGGGTTTTTACTTGTATAACAGGTGTTTCTGGTTCAGGAAAGAGCTCCTTGATAAATCAGACACTTTATCCAGCACTTGCGAATATTTTATATAATAGCAATCATAACGAGGGGTCTTATCAAGCAATTAGAGGAGTGGAACATATTGATAAAATAATAGATATTGATCAGAATCCTATTGGCAGGACGCCGCGTTCTAATCCTGCTACTTATACCAAGGTTTTTGATGAGATAAGAAATGTTTTTGCTAAAACTCCATCTGCAAAAGTAAGGGGCTATAATAAAGGAAGATTTAGTTTCAATGTGAAAGGTGGCAGATGTGAAGCATGCTCTGGCAATGGAATGAAAAAGATAGAAATGCATTTTCTACCAGATGTGTATATCACTTGCGAACAATGTAAAGGAAAGCGATTTAATTCCGAGACATTACAGATTACATATAAAGGTAAAAATATTGCTGAGGTTTTAGATATGGATGTGCAAGAAGCATACGAGCATTTCAAGAACATCCCAACTATTCGGAGAAGGTTAAAGACCTTGATAGATGTTGGATTGGACTATATCAAACTGGGACAGTCATCTACAACCCTATCCGGCGGCGAAGCACAAAGAGTAAAATTAGCCAGAGAATTAAGTAAAATCGGGACTGGTAATACATTATATATTCTTGATGAACCGACTACAGGTCTGCATTTTCACGATATAAAAAAACTGATAAAAGTATTAAATCAATTAGTAGATAAAGGAAATACACTAATAGTGATTGAACATAATTTGGATGTTATAAAATGTGCAGATTATATTATTGATTTAGGTCCAGAAGGTGGAGATGAAGGCGGCTGGATTGTGGCTACTGGCACTCCAAGTGAAATTGCTAAAAATGATAATTCTTATACTGGTAATCATTTAAAGAATATATTTCTGAATTCGCTATAAAAACCATTCACCCCGTGAAATATAAGTATATGAAAAAACATGAACAATTATACAAGGAAGTTATTTCACTGGGTAAAAATGGTTAAAATGGGCTTATCGTATTCTATTTCCCACGACTAAAGTTGTGGGCTAACTTACTATCTTTCATAAAATTATCCTATAGTAAAATGTAAAAACAACCTAATCCTGAATTAAATTTGACAGATAAAATTTTATTTTGCTTTTTAATGATAACAATGTATTAGGATATAAAAATGATTAGAAATAATAAATCATATTTTCCTATAGTCATTGCATCCCCTTCTGGCGGAGGGAAAACTACAATTGTCAAAGGCATTTTGCGAAAGCGCAGTGATATTGTTTATTCAATCTCATATACTACAAGAGAACGGCGTAAAAATGAGATAAATGAAAAGGATTATTTCTTTGTGTCTAAAACCGAATTTATTGCAATGCGAGAGTCCGGAAAATTCTTGGAATGGGCAAAAGTTCATAATTTTTATTACGGTACATCAAAAAGATTTGTAGAGACAAACATGCAAAATAAAAAATTGGTCATTATGGATATTGATGTGCAAGGAGCAAGACAGGTTCGTCAAAAAATTCCAAATACTTTATCTATATTTGTTATACCACCCAGCTTCAAAATATTAAAAGAGAGATTGATAAAAAGAGATACAGAACAAAATGAATCTCTTAAAATAAGAATAGAAAATGTTCATAGAGAAGTGCAATGCCTACCAGAATTTAATTATCTAGTGATAAATGATAATCTTAATAAAACAGTATCAAAGGTTTTAAATATAATTGATGCATATCAGCATAACTTAATTGTATGGAAAGATAATAAGGAATATTTTGATAATATATTTAACGAATTTTATGAGGAGGATAATAATGTTGACTAGTGAAAAAGTACAGCACTTTTTAGAAAATCACAATCTTACATATTTATTTTTACTTTTAGCGAATAAGGAATCTGACCGTTTGTCAGCTCTTCCGCCAATTGTAAAGAAAAAACTGAAAGGCAAAATTACTAGTTTGGCATTGGAACATATTGCCACAGGAGAAATCCCTGACTATATAGTTCCAGAAGAAACAGTAAAAGAAAGAAAGATGGATGCTATTATTGATGAGATGGATGAGGAAAATTGGGAAATTTTAAACATATAGCAATTCAGTATTTACAACTATTGAAATATTCTGGCATTGACTATATATTTTTTTCATCGCCAATCTTAGCAAAGATGAATGGAAAATATAAA
The DNA here is from genome assembly GCA_003647765.1 of Candidatus Cloacimonadota bacterium. Classification (GTDB taxonomy): domain Bacteria; phylum Cloacimonadota; class Cloacimonadia; order JGIOTU-2; family B8-G9; genus B8-G9. The sequence goes on along the minus strand of QMNM01000109.1, from coordinate 3,023 downwards.
AATTGTCAGAAGTGCATATTAGCAAATACTAGAACAAATATTGTTTATGGTGAAGGAAATGAGAATGCTGATTTAATGTTAATTGGTGAAGCACCTGGACAAGATGAAGATATTATAGGGAGACCATTTGTAGGTAATGCTGGCCAATTGCTTAATAAAATGCTAAAAGCAATTAACATCAAACGAGAGCAAGTATATATTACTAATATTGTAAAATGCCGTCCACCTAATAATCGCAATCCACTTCCAACAGAAATAAATGCCTGTCTACCTTATCTATACGAACAAATTGAGATTATCAAACCAAAAATTATTCTTGCGTTAGGATTAGTATCAGCCAATACTTTATTAAAAACAAATCTTTCGCTTGGTGAATTGCGTAAGAACATATACAATTTTAAAGGTATAAAATTGATGGTAACATATCATCCAGCCGCATTACTTTATCATCCGACATGGAAAAAATCAGCATGGATAGATCTACAAAAATTACAAAAAGAATATGAGGCATTAAAGAAAAAATAGAATTGCTACTTACTAAAAAACAAACTAATTAAATAGGTACATCAAAAAATGGCTACAACATTAACAGAAGTTCCACCACATGACAAAGATGCAGAAGCAGCAGTGCTATCCGCTATGTTTATGGGGCAAAATGTATTTGCAGAAATATCAGAATATTTAAAAGAAGAGCATTTCTATTTAAAACAACACAAAATTATCTATCGTGCAATGCAAGAGATGTTCAACGACAATATTGAAATTGACTTGGTTACACTTGTTGATAAGCTTCGTAAAATGGACAAATTAAAAGAAGTTGGTGGGACACCTTATGTTTCTGATATTTACGATATAGTAACTTCACCAGTTAATGCAAAAGCACATGCAAATATTGTATATGAAAAATCAATTTTGAGACAATTAATCAATTCTTCCAGGATTATTATTGATGAGTGTTACCATTCTGACAGGCCAGTAAAACAAATTGTAGATGAGACAGAGAAGCGGATTTTTGACATTACCCAATCCTCAATCAGCCAAGGTTTTGTCCATATATCTGAACTTATCAATGTCGGTTTAGAAGAGATTGAGCAGGTAGCTTCTAAGCGGACTTCTATAACAGGAATACCCAGCGGTTTTCCTAAGTTAGACAATGCAACTGGTGGATTTCATCCAGAACAGCTGATTATTATTGCAGGACGTCCATCAATGGGCAAGACAGCTTTCGCTTTAAATATAGCATTTACTGCAACTGTACATCATAATAAAAAAGTTGGTATATTTAGTATTGAAATGAGTAGGGATATTCTTTTATTTAGAATGCTTAGCTCTGCGGCAGAAGTATCATTAAAAGAGATATTGCACGGTTATAATCTTAATCAAGAGAAGATATTTCGTATAACTACCGTGGCACGTGAACTTGCAAAATGTCCACTTTTTATTGATGATAGTGGTGGTAATACAATGCAAGATATACGGTCTAAAAGCCGAAGATTAAAAGCAGAGCAAGGATTAGATCTTTTAATAATTGATTATTTGCAACTAATGATAGGAAAAGGTGAAAGTAGGCAACAGGAAATTTCCTCAATTTCCAGACAATTGAAATTATTATCAAAGGAATTAAAAGTCCCAATTATTACAATATCACAACTAAGTCGTGCTCCTGAAATGAGAAGTGATAAACGACCTATATTATCAGACCTTCGCGAATCTGGCTCTATTGAACAAGATGCTGATTTAGTTATGTTCATATATCGTGATGAATATTATAATCAAGACACAGAAGATAAAGGAAAAGCAGAAATCTTAGTTAGAAAAAATCGCAATGGACCACAGACCCAATTCAAAACAAAATTTATTGGAGAATTTACTTCATTTCGTCCTGATGATAGTGAAATGTAAAACTCACATAATATTACCAAAAATGCTCGGATTTCATCACAGAAACTACTTATATTTATATAAAATGAATAGAATTTTTATAATACTATTTTTGTTTTTTTATACATTTGATATTGCTTATACCAAAGAAAATGAACATACAAGAGAACTAATTATTTATACCGAGTATGAGTTTGTAAAATATGGACTATCAAGTAAAACTATACCATTATTTGAACAAGAAAACAATTGCGATGTCAAAATTATTACTTATGAGAATAGTGATAAAATAATTTTTCAGGCAAATAAAGAAAGAGAAAATCCACACTCAGATATTCTGTTTGGGATTGATAAAAGATTTTTGATAAAGGTCAAAAAAGATACAATTGTTCAATCTTATCAGCCGAAAAATTATAGATTGATAGAACAAAAAGTTTTATTTGATACTGGTTTCTATCTTATACCATATTGTTACAATTACTTGGCATTTATTTACAATTCTGATATGATTTCTGAACCACCAGAGACATTCGGAATGTTTCTGAATGGAAATTGGAATAAATCACTACTTATTCCAAATCCTAACACATCAGAAATAGGTAGTTCTTTCTTCTTATGGACAGTAGCAATGTTTGATAAATATGGCTATTTAAAATTCTGGAAGGGCTTTGAAAAGGTTATTAAAGAAATTACATTAAGCTGGGATAAATCATATTGTTTGTTTTTAGAAGGTAAAGTGCCAATGATAATCGGCTATGTTAATCTACAAGCATACTATAGTATGAATGATGAGAGTAATTGCTATAAGGCATTTATTCCTCAAGAAGGTACTTACTGCCAAATAAAAAATTTATGTATCACTAATAATTGTCCACATCCAGAATTAGCCAAAAAATTTGTTGAATATGTGCTTTCAGAAGAATTCCAAAAATATCTTCCTCTAACTCAATGGATGTTTCCAGTAAATAAAAATATCATACTACCAGAACCATATAAAAATATACCAAAGATAAGCAAAGTTGTAGATGTTCCACTACAAGAAATTGACGAAAATTATGACTATTGGCTAAGACAATGGAATAAGAATATAAAAATACAAAAATGACAGCTTAGCCACGAAGAACGCAAGGAACCACGAATTT
>QMNM01000108.1 GCA_003647765.1 Candidatus Cloacimonadota bacterium | reverse complement strand
TGAGAACTAACAATAGAAAACAATAGAGATAAACCTCTGTGTCTTTGTGTCTCTGTGGTGAAACATTTTTTCCTAAGAACTAAAATGATGAATTTATTCAACAAAATCATTAGGATACAGCAAGTTGATTCTACAAATTTAGAAGCGAAAAGACGCTTGGAAAATGGATTTACTGATAATTGCGTAATTGTTGCTGATTATCAGACAAATGGACGAGGACGAATGAATCGCAAATGGGATTCTCAAATAAGCGGTTTGTGGTTTTCTCTTTTATTACATATAAAAAAAATTCAGCCATGTATCACAATATTTACTGGAATTATTTTACATAAGACACTGTCAGAAATATTAAAAACCAAGGAATTGAAGATTAAATGGATAAATGACCTATATTGGCAAAATAAAAAAATTGCTGGAATCCTATCAGAATACGATAATCAAAATAAAATGGCTATTATTGGCATTGGCGTAAATGTGAATCAGTATATATTTCCTGATTATATTAAAAATAGTGCATATTCATTGAAATTGATTACAGGAAAAAATGTGGATAAATATATAGTATTATCCTTATTCTTAAAAAATTTTGAGCATTATTTCCAAGCATTCATGGATAATGGTTTAATAAATTTTCTTCATTATTATGAAAAGCATTCTTATCTAAAAAATAAAATGATAAAATTAAAAGTCGGTAAGAATAGTTATAAGGGAAAAGTAAAAGGAATATCTGAAACAGGAGAACTGATTTTGTTAATGAATAACAATAAAACTATAAAGTTTTATCTTGCAGATAAAATTAGCATATTGGAAAATTTGACATAGTTTTTATAATGCCAATTTAATAGAAATTTTAATGAGGGGATTGCTCAATGCCCCAGTAGCTCAGTTAGGATAGAGCAACGGTTTCCTAAACCGTAGGTCAGAAGTTCAAGTCTTCTCTGGGGCACCAATTCATTGTGTTTCCAATGAAATGAGCCGATTTTTTAATATGAAACATACAGGTACCGAAAACAAATCGAGACCCAATGGAGTATTAAAATTACATTGAGGTTATAGATTTTATTATATTATTTCTTTGTGCCTCTATGTCTTTGTGGTGAAAGCGATTTTTAATATGAAAAAAATAATTTTAGTAATAATAGTAATCTCATTGCATTGTATATTCAGTTGTTCGGACACAACGAAAACTGATGAGAAAACAGCTGGTGAAATAACTCAATTGGGCTGGACTAGCTTTTCTAATAGCAAATATGAAGATGCAAAATATTATTTTCAAAAAGCAATAGGAATGGACAACTCTCTTGCAGATGCTTATAATGGTTTAGGTTGGACAATGGCTAAATTAGACAGTATAAATGTTTCCATTGATAATTTTCTCATCTGTCTTGAAAAAGCTAATGCCAATATCATATCAGAAGCCAATGCTGGAATCTCTTTTGATTATAATGTACAGAATGAGCATCAGAAATGTATAGATTATGCTGAAAATATAGACTCAGAATGGATTTTCAGCCATAACACAAATATTGATTATAATGATATTACATTATTGATGGCGATAAGTTATTATGCATTAGGGCATTTTGCAGAAAGTTTAGCAAAAGTGCAAATTTTGGATGCAGATTTTGATGCTGATATTACAATTCCGCAAGGCAGAGCAGAATTAGCTCAAAAAATAGAAGAATTAAAAAAGTGATTTAGTTAGATTTACTTTGTCAAGTTACAAAAGTGCGAGTATTGATGTATCAGGACACGCCAAGGATCAGAAATTATATAATTTTTACATTTTATATTTATTGTTCCTAACACCATTTATAATGGTGTTTTAACTGGACATGCAGGATTACAAATCCTGTATAATCAAGCAATAATGTATCGTTTTATAATGTCTTGTGTCCATAATTATTTTTGACAAATTTTCGTTAATTCAAAGCTTTTTGCTTTACTAAAATTAAATGGAGAAGTGTCCGAGAGGCCGAAGGAGCACGCTTGGAAAGCGTGTAAGCGGGAAACTGCTTCGAGAGTTCAAATCTCTCCTTCTCCGCCATTTTTATCATAATGTCAAATTGATCTTTATATGACAATTAAAGAGAAATTCTAATGATTTATGGAATAGGAATAGATTTAGTTGAAATCAAGAGAATAGAAAATAGTTTAAATAAATTTGGTAGCAGATTTATAAACAGAGTATTCACAGAAAAAGAAATTGAGTATTGTGAGAGCATTGCTAATAAATTCCGGTCTTATGCTGTCAGATTTGCGGCAAAAGAGGCCTTTTTTAAGGCAACTGGAATTGGTTGGAGAAAAGGATTTACACTGAAAGATGTTGGTGTACTAAATGACGAATTTGGAAGACCTTATCTTATACTAAAAGGTAAAGCAAAAGAATTTACTGAAAAAATGTGTATTTCTAATATCCAACTATCATTGTCTCATATTCAAAGAATAGCAACAGCGATTGTAATTTTAGAAAAGTGAATTGAATATCAAAGTTGAACAAAACGATACTTGATAATCTATGATATTTGCAAAATAGAGTTTTCCTGTCATTGCGAAGGATGATTTATCAGGGTTTTGCAATATCATCTTATTGAAATGCAATTACTTATAGAGATTGCTTTGTCACTTCGTTCATCGCAATGATACTGTTCTTACATATTTTGCGTAACGCTTGACAATTTGTTATTGTAGAAAGATTAAAAATATTCAATCCTGAAGTTCATTTATGCATAAGGTTTCAATAAAAAATTCTTTGTGTTGCTTCGTGTTCTTCGTGGATAAAGAAATCCAATGTCTAATATTTTTTGTGGGTGTTTTGTGTAATTTCGTGGCTAAAATTAGAGAATATATTACAAAAATCAGGAGGAAAGATGCTTATACAGATAGAAGATTTCATCAGATTTCTAAAGGAAATTTCTATTGAAAATTTTGAGGTTTATGTCCCAGTAAAAAATAATCAGGAACAAGAAGATAACATCTCTTTTCAAAAATTAAGTAAGGATACAGAATGTATTGTATTAGATAAATATCGTGCATTAGATCCTACAAAATTATTTTTATATCCACCTGTGGAACAGTTAACGCCTCTTGTAGAACATAATAAGAAGCGTATAATCTGTGGTATAAAAAATTGTGATTTATCTGCAATTGATGTTTTGGACTCTGCTCTTATCAATGATGACTTTGTTGATCCTAATTACAAAAGATGGCGTGAAATCACTTATATTATCAGTGCTGATTGTAATGAAGTATTGCCAACCTGCCATTGTTTAATGGTGAATAAAAATCCGTATCCAGATACAGGTTTTGATCTTAATCTAAGTCGTATTGATGACAAATTTTTAGTAACAGTAGCTAGTGATAAAGGCAAGGAATTGGAACGTTTGATAGAACAGAAATTATCACCTGCTATGGAGTCCAAGGACATTGAAAAGAAAGTTGCAGATAATCGTAAAGAGATGATAGAGAAAGTCCGAGAGATTAACAAAAAATTTAGTTTTGACCGCAAATATGAACCAATAGATGAAAACAAAGCGAGAGAATTATGGGCTGATGTCTCAGAAAATTGCATAGAATGTGGTGGTTGCACAAATATATGTCCTACTTGCTATTGCATACTTCTTAATGATGAGACAAAAAGTGATGAGTTTCGTAAAATTCGTACTTGGGATTCTTGCCAATATTATGGTTATGCAAAGGTAGCAGGTGGTGCTACGCCTCGTCCTGATTTATGGGAAAGATTCCGCCATCGCTATCAAACAAAATTTATACGAATACCAAATACTTTTGATAGAATGGGATGTACTGGCTGTGGCAGGTGCATATCAGTATGTCCAGGAGAGATAGATATAAGAGAGGTCGTGCAAAAATTACAATAGCAAAATAGCATAATTTATAAAGGCAATTTCTATCAAGTGAATACTTGTTCAGCTCTATTTTACGAAATTTTCATAGACAAATAAAATAATAAATAGAAAGAACAAAATTTTTTGTACGAATAATTTACTGTGATTAATTATTATTTACCACTCGCTATAGCTATCTCTTTTCTTTTAGTATTAATATTTACACCATTAAATATAAAATTATCTAATAAATGGAAATTGATAGACATTCCCAAAGAACGAAGCATTCATAGTAGTCCTATACCTATTTCTGGTGGAATAGCCATTGCATTATCAACACTTATCACAGAGATAATCTTTTATTTTTTGATAAAGGATTTTACTAATAATCCTTTTTTCTGGGGAATATTTATTGGTGGAGTATTAAGTCTGGCTATTGGAATACTTGATGATAAATTTGAATACAGTGCAATCAGAAAGTTAACACTTGAAATAATATTGACAATTATAATGATTCTCTTCGGCTTTCATATTAAATTATTGACTAATCCTTTTAATGAAGTAATAAATTTAGGTATATTTTCTTATCCAGTAACAATCATCTGGTTCCTAATAATTATGAATGCGATAAATATTATTGATGGCATTGATGGCCTTGCTGATGGCATCGTTACTATAAGCTCAATTGTTCTGCTCATTACTGGAATAATTACAAATAATATGTTTATAGTTCTTATTAGTTCTATTTTATTTGGCACAACATTAGGATTTTTGAAATATAACTTTTATCCTGCAAAGATTTTTATGGGTGATGCTGGCAGTTTATTTTTAGGATTTAATTTAGCTGCTATATCAGTAGCTGGAACTGCTCAATTTAAAGGTGCAACAGCAATTACTCTCTTAATACCAATTGCTACATTATTCATCCCTTTGACTGATGTCGGAGTATCAATAATAAGACGAGTGAGAACAAAGAAAAATATTTTTATTGCTGACAAAGAACACTTACATCATAAAATGCTACAAATTGGCTTTTCTACCACTTTCGTAGCTATTACAGGATATTTTCTCACGGCTCTATTTGGATTGATTGCCATCGGATTTTTATTAGTAGACAAAAGAATAACATTCTTTTTACTAATTCTTTTAGGCATTATTGTTTTTGTTCTTGTCTACAATTTAAACAAGAGGAATTTTCCCAAATGAAAACGAGAAGTTTACCATTGGTTTTGATATTATTGCTTGTTTTTCTTGTCCTATGGAATAACAAATTAGGAGCAGAAAGCGATCTTTTAAAAGAGATTCAGGATTGGCAATCTTACACTAATACTACTTACTTGTATAATATTACTTCTCATGAAGATAAGATATATCTTTCTACTTGTGGCGGACTAAGTATTTATAGCACTCTTACTGATGACTATAAAGTGCTTCTGAAAAAGGACGGACTAATTAACAATGATATTCGTTGCACTCATTATGTAGATACAACTAATGTGTTATGGATTGCCTGTTATAATGGTGGTATTTCCAGATATTGTAATGGAAAAATTATTCGCCCTTATTTTGAAAATGACGGATTACTCTGTTTACAGGTTAATCAAATTATTGATGATGGACATTATATCTTTGTAGCAACTAATAAGGGCTTAACTGTATTTGAGATAATTAGTTCAACAGAAGATCCGATTTTACATCAAAATTATACTATAAGGAATGGCTTATGTAATAACATTGTCAAATGCATTGCTCTTGATGAGCAAAATCGGCTCTGGGTTGGAACAAATAGTGGACTAAGCTATGTTAATATTGATTCTATAGACATTGCTTCTGCCTGGCGTAGTTTTACATCATCAACAAGTAATTTAACTAATGATAAAATAACTGCTCTGTTCTATGCTGATAATACAATATATATTGGAACAGAACAAGGCATTTCCTATGTTATAGATAATGCTGTTAGAAACCTAAGTTTTCCTTATGCTGACTATAGTATATCTTCCTTGATAGTTGATAGTACTGGTTGTATTTGGGCATCTT
>QMNM01000107.1 GCA_003647765.1 Candidatus Cloacimonadota bacterium | reverse complement strand
CCCTTGCTTTTCTTATTTCTTTTATCAACGCTCTTTTGTTCGCCCCTCTAAAATTTGTGTTAAAGTCAGGTTCAAGCATACCAATACCAGCAGCACCAATAACTCCAATACCACCTTCATTTGCTATAGCTGAAGACAAGCCAGATAGAGAAATCCCAACACTCATTCCTCCTTGAATAATTGGTATTTTAGCCTCAAGTGCACCTATCTTTAACATGGGCATTTCCCTTAAATTCATAAATTGTCCATCTCCATTAAATTGTTTCGTCTAAGCCCTAATATATACAATATTCTTAAACATAACAGTGCGGCTTACATACGTCACAAAGCAACATAGCCGCGTTCAATAACATCTTTAGAAAACTTATTATTTTTTTTAACAGATGCAATGTGTTCCAGTAGAACGACCTTCCAATGCCGTTATCCAATTTAAGCATATGCTATGAACTCTGTGCTATAGCGAATATCTGTCCAATCAGAAAATTTATTATTTCCTTTTTTTTAACAGATGCAATGTGTTCCCATTTTTTGTTATGTTCAGAAAGTTCCTTGTCCATCTGCACTTTTTCTTTTACGATTTGCTTCTTCATTTCAATCCTTAGTAAATTGATTTTATTTTCTCGTTCATTTTTGGCTTCATTGATAATATTTTCTTTTTCCGACTGTATAGAATCTTTAATTTTTCTTTCTTCTTTTTCTGCTTTTTGGATGATTTGTTTTGCTCGTTCTTCAGCCTCAATCAGTCTTTTTAGTGGGGTATCCATTACTGCTCTCCATTCTCTTGTTATTTTTACGATAGCGTTTGAATTCCTTATAAGCAAAGTAAGCTATACCAATTAAAATAACAATTCTGATTATTATATATACAATTGCCAAAAAAATTTCCATAATGCTCCTTAGTTGCGACGGTTTAATCTTACTTCGTTAAAACTTCGTAGAGACAAGCCATAGAATAAGACAATGACACCTGTTCTTACAGGATTTGTAGTCCTGTATTTTGCTATATAACACACCATTTTAGGTGTTAGGATCAATAAATATAAAAGGTATTTAATTTTTGATCCTTAGCGCGTCCAGATACATCAATACTTGCACTTTTGTAATTTGACAAAGTAATATTACAATATCGTTAATAAATTTCCCGGTTAGTTTCGTGTTGTTTGTTCGTTATCATTCTTACAGCTTGTAAAATTTGTTCGTAGCCAGTGCATCGGCATAAATTACCTTCAATTGCCATTTTTATCTCATCTTCTGAAGGATGAGGATTTTCATTAAGTAGTCCAATGAGTGAAATAATCATTCCGGGTGTGCAGAAACCACATTGCACTGCACCTGATTCAATAAATGCTTTCTGAATAGGATGGAGTTTGCCATCTTTACCAATGCCTTCTATCGTTGTAACTTCTCTATTATTTATCTGTCCGATTAATACTAAACAGGAATTAACTGCTTTTCCGTCTAATAAAACAGTACATGCTCCGCATTCTCCAATTTCACAGCCCTTCTTTGTGCCTGTTAATCTCATCTCATTACGCAAAAAATCTAGTAATGTTTGTGTACAATTTACATCTTTTATGTATTCTGTACCATTTAAAATAAACTTTATTATCATATCCATTCCTAAAATATAGTATAATCACTCATAAATAGAAGGAATAAACAGTGAATAATTTTCAGCGATTAAACAAATTACTAAAATATAAAACAATAGTGTCAAAAAAAAAGAAAATTTTTGAGTATCTATATCAGTATCTAATGTAAAGTTATTAAATTTGTAACATACATACGAAACATGCATAAAATATTTCTAATTCTATTTGGGTCTACTATAAAAACCATTAAAATGGTATTAGTTATTGGCTTATATCCCACGATTGAAATTGTGGGCTTCTATATCTTTTAAAATGTCATACAAAATAACTATTAGAATTAAAGTAACACTGCACTACTTATACAACCGTGAAACCCGACTCGAGTTCAAAGAACCCGAGTCGAGTTTCTGCGAAAAAAAATCCCGTAGGAATGAAATACTCGTAGCAATAATTACAATAGCAAATCATAGCTTCGTAGGAGCGACATAAATGGCTTTAACCATTTTTACCTCATTAAAAATTTGGATTTTGATATTTTGTTAGACTTATACAGGACTACCAGAGAATTTAATTTTAACAATTTCAGGTGTTTTTAGAGCTGACTCCTATTTAATTTGACAAAATATTTCAGCTACAAAATATTAGCTAAAATCTTATATAATAAAAATTTAATGGAGGAATTATGAATAACAATGGATACTATCGCTTTCCTACGGTCTTTAACGATACGACTGTATTTACTTGTGAGGATGATCTTTGGGCTGTTCCAATTAAAGGTGGAATTGCCAGAAGATTGAGCTCAAATCAAGGAGAAGTGAGTTGTCCTCATTTTTCTCCCTGCGGTAAGTATATTGCATTTGTCGGAACCGAAGAAGGAAATTCAGAAGTATATGTAATGCCATCACAAGGTGGCATTGCTACACGACTTACATATCTCGGCTCACTGTGTAAAGTACTTGGCTGGACTAAAGACGGAAAATCAGTTCTATTCGCAAGTAATTATGGTCAACCATCAATGAGAATGAGGAAAATCTTTACTGTTGGCTTTGATAAAATCATACCAAAACCTTTAGCTATTGGCTATGCTAACGATATTTCTTACGGACCGAATGGAGGAGTTGTTATTGGCAGGAACACAGCGGACCCATCAAGATGGAAAAGGTATCGTGGCGGAACAGCAGGTGAAATCTGGATTGATGTCAATGGTGATGGAAACTTCCATAAATTGCTGGATTTAAATACCAATCTTGCCAGTCCTTTATGGATTCAGGATAGAATCTATTTTATATCGGACCACGAGGGTATTGGAAATATATATTCCTGCAATACTGATGGTATGGACTTACAGCGTCATACTTCCAATGATGAATTTTATGTCCGTAATCTTGATACAGATGGAGAACATATTATTTATCACGCTGGTGCAGATATTTACTGCTATTCTATTGCTGATGATAAGACAGAAAAAGTTGATATAGAGTTTCATAGCACAAGAACCCAGCGGAGTCGTAAATTCGCCGAGCCAGAGAAATATTTAGAGAATTACGAATTACATCCAAAAGGGCATTCTGTAGCGATAAATACTCGTGGAAAAGCATTTACTATGGCACATTGGGAAGGTGCTGTGTCTCAATACGGAAAACTGAACGGTGTGCGATACAGTCTGACATCCTGGCTAAATGACGGAAAACGACTTATTACTATATCTGACGAAAAAGGCGAAGAAAATCTGGAAATCCATTATGCAGAAAAAGATAAAGAGCCAGAAGAGCTTCCTGATTTAAATATCGGCAAAGCATATAGTATACTCCCTGCACCAAAAGGAAATTATGTAGCATTGTCTAATCACCGCAATGAACTTATTGTAATTGATGTAGAGAAAAAGACAGCAAAGATTATTGATAAAAGTCCGTATTTTCATATTGCTGGAATGGACTGGTCACCTGATGGAAAATGGCTTGCTTATAGTATAAGTTTAACACAGCAGACACTTTCTTTGAAAATTTGTGATGTAGATAATGGCAAAAGCTATCAATTAACAGAGCCGAACTTCCGTGATGTTCTACCATCTTTTGATCCGGACGGTAAATATCTATATTTCATTTCGCTTCGTGAATTTAATCCTGTTTATGATAATATCTATTTTGACCTCAATTTCCCAAAAGGAATGAAGTTATATTTGATTACACTGCAAAAAGATTTGCCTTCGCCATTCATTCCAAAACCAAAAGCACCGGGTAAAGATGAAAAAAAGGATAATGACAAAAAAGAGGAAAAACTATTCAAAATAGATCTTGAACACATAGAAAAGCGTATAGTAGAAATTCCTGTTGAAGAAGGCATTTTCGGTAGAATTATTGGAATCAAGGATAAAATTCTATTTTCAACATTTCCTATAGAGGGAAGTTTAAGAGAGGAGTGGTTTCCATCAGAACCAAAAGCAAATGGCTCTATTGAGATGTATGACCTAAAAGAGCTGAAAAAAGAGAAGCTCATCTCTGAAATTACTAACTTCAAGGTTTCTATGGATAAAAGCACGCTTATCTATCGTGCTGGTAATAGGTTGCGTGTACTAAAGGCAGGAGAAAAACCAACTGAAGAAGCAGAAAAGGAGAAAAAACCGAGTCGTAAAAGTGGATGGTTAGATCTATCAAGAATAAAAATCTCTGTTGAACGGGATGCTGAATGGCAACAGATGTATAATGAGGCATGGCGACTGCAAAGAGATAATTTCTGGACAGAGGATATGTGCGGTATTGACTGGAAAAAGGTCTATAATAGATATTATCCGCTTATTGACCGTATCTCAACTCGTTCTGAATTCTCTGACTTAATCTGGGAGATGCAAGGAGAACTTGGCACTTCTCACGCTTATGAATTTGGCGGTGATTACCGTAAACCTCCACAATATCATATCGGATTTCTTGGTGCTGACTTTGTCTATGATGAAAAACTGCAAAAATACAGAATTGCTCATATAGTCAATGGCGACCCCTGGAACAAAGAATATAACTCTCCTCTTAATCAATTGGGAGCAGACATAAAAGAAGGTGATATTATTGACACTATTGATGGCTATGAAGTAGGAAAGCAGATGTCTCCGATGGAATTATTGGTCAATCGTGCAGATACAGAGATTGTCATCGGCTTTATTGACAAGGATAATGAAAAGAAGAAGACAATTACTGTAAAGACATTAAAAACCGAGTTCAAAGCACGCTATCGTGAATGGGTAGAGAAAAACCGTGAGTATGTTCATAATCAGACAAACGGCAAAGTTGGATATGTCCACATTCCAGATATGATGGCACAAGGATATTCGGAATTCCATCGCTATTATTTTTCAGAAGTTGAGAGAGATGGCTTAATTGTTGATGTTCGTTACAATGGTGGTGGTCATGTATCTCAGCTGATTTTAGAAAAATTAGCAAGAAAGAGAATTGCTTATGATGTAACGCGTTGGGGTCAACCAGAACCTTATCCGGATCATTCTGTATTAGGACCTATTGTTGCAATAACTAATGAACATGCAGGTTCTGACGGTGATATATTTTCACATTCCTTTAAGTTGATGAAAATAGGTCCATTGATAGGTAAGCGAACTTGGGGTGGTGTAATTGGTATTTGGCCCAGACAATTTCTTGCTGATGGCAGTATCACTACACAGCCAGAATTCGCTTTCTGGTTTAAAGATGTTGGCTGGGGTGTGGAAAATTATGGCACTGACCCTGATATAGTTGTTGATATTAAACCGCAGGATTATGCAAAAAAAATAGACACTCAATTAAATAAAGCCATTTCTGAAATCAAAAAGATGATGGCAGAAAATCCGCCTAAGAAACCTGAGTTCAAAAATAAACCAAGATTGACTCTGCCAACATTGTAATTTATTTTAACTAATAACTAAAACACGACTCTGGTTCTTTCTGCTTCTGAACTCGAGTCGTGTTTCACGAATGGGCTTATTTCTCACCTTATCAATAGCATCTTCTTTGTCAAATAATGTTCACCATAACTTAATCTATAAAAATACACTCCACTGCTTACTTCTTTTCCTTTATCATTACTACCATCCCAGATTACTGTATAGCGTCATTTCTTCTGCTTGCTATTTATCAAGGTCTTTACCAACTGCTCTTTGATATTATAGACCTTCAATTCAACTTTACTATCTTTCGGAATAGAATATCTAATAGCAGTTTTTGGATTAAATGGATTTGGATAATTTTGGGATAGAGCAAATCTTATATTCGTCTCTGGTATTGGCTCTCCGCTTACATTCAATCTAACGACAGCAAATTCAT
>QMNM01000106.1 GCA_003647765.1 Candidatus Cloacimonadota bacterium | reverse complement strand
TCCTTGTCTGCCGCCAGGCATGGCATCACCTCGTGGCATATTTATCTCCTTTCTCAGTTTCCACTACTTTAAAATCAGCATTTATGACTTTTTTGTCTTCTTAATCTTGTTGAACTTGTTTTTTATTTTTAAAATGCGTTATTAATCCTCGAACAGTTCGCTGTGTAATTCCATCTGATTTTCGGGCATCATTTATAATAAAGCCTACTACTGGCAATATTAGTGAACGCCAGATAGATATATGGCCTTTCTTATTATATAAACTTCCAAAGCAAGGTCCTCTTCTTCTGCCGGTTCCTGGTCCTAAACCCTCTGGACCCGTACCGTTTTTTCTTGGCATTTATACCTCCCTCAATATACGGGTAGATTCCTTAGTTGTCATTGTCCATGCCGTGAATCTGTCATGGAATGGTCCATGACAGCCTGGTTCTGCTATGGAATGGTCAATGACAGCCATGTAAATTTTGTTACTCAAATTTTTTCAGGGAGAGCAATTTGAAGCCCTCCCTGAATTATAGGGTTACTTATCCTTGGCTTTTAATTCGTCAAGTCTTTTCTCAATGTTTTTTGCTTCTTCTTTAATTATTTTCAATTCATCTTTCAGCATCTGTTCTTCATTTTCTTTTGAATAAGGGTAAGGATATGAAGGATATCCATAATAAGGATTTTGATAGAATCCTCTACCATATCCTCTACCATATCCAAATCCTCCCCTACGACCGAATCCATAACCACGACCGTAACCATATCCATAACCAGCACCACCGCGTGGAACACCTCTTGTGAATCCCGGACTTGAATAACCAGCACAATAACCCAATCCTCTACCTGTCATTGGTCCCATTCCGTCAGGACCTGTTCTATCACCTCTTGGCATCTTAGCCTCCTTAATTTTATTCTTTAATCTTTTATTCTTTTATCTTTAATCTTTCTATCTTCTGCCATGTCCTCGTCTTCCTCTGTTAAATTTGCCAAAGCCAAACTGCTGTGCCAGATTTACGAACTCAGTTCCACCACAATTAGGACATTTTATAGTAGCATCATTTTCAAAATCAGTCTGAATTATAGTTCCACAATTAAGGCATCTAATTATATTATTTCTGAAATATACAGAGCCGCCCATTATAAAAATTTCCTTGCCTTCCACAAGAGCTCTTGCCACCTTTTTCCTTGCTGCATCAATTAATCTTGTAAAAGTTGGACGGGAGATTTCCATTTGATTCGCAGCTGCTTCATGTTCCAAATCATTATAATCTGCCAATCTTAACGCTTCAAATTCATCTAAAGTTAACGGAATCTGCTCTAATAATCTGGCAGGGATTCCAACAGGTTTAAACCGCTGAAATCTCGGCGGTTCTTTAACTCTTCGCTCTATTCTTGGTCTTGGCATAACTAATCCTTTATGAACTTATGTTCATAATATAAACCTAAAATTTATATTGTCAAATTTTTTTAATAATTTCTATGAGTAATCACAAAGATATAAAATATCTTTAAATTTAGATGAATTTAAAGATAAAAGAGGAGCAGATTTTATATAAACAAAAACGGTAGGAATACTATTATCTTGAAATTTTTTAATGATAGGTTTGAAAAATCTGAGCATTACAACATTGTTATAATTCTTCATCTATTTCATCATTTGACAGCATATTATCTGTACGATAAATGCCATTTTTCTATTTTTGAAAATATTTTTCCATCCTATCAAATGCTTTATTTATCTCTTCTTCAGATACACAGAAAGAGAGTCTGAGATGACTCTCTCCGGTTGGGCCAAAAGCGATACCAGGTGTTGTAGATACTCTGGCTTCTTTTAGAAGTTTTTTGCAAAAAGAAATGGAATCCTTTCCTTCCTTCAAGAGTATTTTGGGAAACATAAGATAAGAACCCCCTGGCTTTTGATATTCAAACACCGATTTGAGTTTATCAAGTCGTTCACACATTAAATTTCGCATATTAAGATAGTGGTTTCCAAATTCTTCTACGCAATTTTGAGAACCTTTTAAAGCAGCAAGAGCAGCATATTGCGAAACAACAGGAGCACAAATCGCGAATGGAATATGTGCCTTTTTGATTTGTGGAATTACTTCTTCATCAGCATGAAGATAACCAATCCTCCAGCCAGTCATTGCGTAAGTTTTGGTGAATGTGAAGCAGCTGATAACATTTTTCTTCATTTCTGGAATAGATGCTATACTGAAATGTTTGTTGTCATCATATATAAAGTATTCATAAGCTTCGTCAGTAATTACCATCAGGTTATTTTCCAGAGATATTTCAGCTATTTGACGAAGTTTTTCTTCTGGGAAAACAGTTCCAGTGGGATTATTAGGGCTACAATACATTATAGCTTTGGTTCTTGGAGTTATTGCTTCTTTAATAGATTGAATATCCAATGCGAAATTCTTTTCTTCTATAAGTGGAACTAATACAGGCTTTCCTGAAGCTATCTGAACTTGACGAATATGAGTAGAATAAGTGGGAGTTGGTAAAATTACTTCATCTCCAGGATCAATTGCTGCCATAACTGCCGCTGCTAACCCTTCAATTGCGCCGACAGTTACAATTATCTGGGAAATATTTGCTTCAATATTATTATCCCTTTTGAGTTTTTTGGCGATTTCGTTTCTTAATTCAGGTAACCCTTCATTTTGAGAATATCCACCTGTTAGTCCTTTATTAATTGCAGAAACAGCAGCGTTTCCGATATGTTCTGGTGTTCCAGAAGTAGGTTTTGCCCAGGACAGAAACGCAACATCGTCATATTGTTTTGATAATCTTGTCATTTCATGAATAGCAGATTTTTTGATTTGTTTCACTCGGTTAGAAATATTCATAATTAAACCCTCCGTATTAATATCATTTTATTTAAAAAATCTATGTGTTCACTCTAAAAACCTCTGCTCGTTCTCCGTCCCGAAATATCAGAACTACGAAGTATGAAAAGGATTAAATGTTCCATTTTATTTTCCCTTCAAAAATCCAAGTAATTCTCCCATTATTTCCGTTGCTTTTCCTTCAAGAAAAACATCTGTTATACTTTTTGTATAATTGGAAGGTTTTGTATTTACTTCAATAATTTTGGCACCATTATTTTTTGCTTCGTAAGGAATCATAGAAGCTGGCATAATTTCGCCAGTTGTGCCGATTAGAATAAAAACATCCGCTTTTTTTGTTTCTGCGAAAGAATTTGTTCTCGCTGGTTCTGGTATTGGCTCTCCAAAGAAGACGAAATCAGGTTTGAGAACTCTTCCACACTTTTTACATTTTGGTGGTAATTTATTCAGACCAATTTCAGATACAGGAAATTTTGACCCACATTTAGTGCAAACCAAATTTCTGGAATTTCCGTGAAATTCATAGATTTCTTTGCTTCCAGCCTTTTGATGAAGATTATCAATGTTTTGAGTAATAACTGCATTCAGAAGTTCCCTTTTTTCCATTTCAGCAAGAGCAAGATGAGCTGCATTTGGTTTTGCTTTTCCGAAAAAATCATAAAAAATCTCTTTTATCAATTCCCACGATTTTAGAGGATTTTGATGAAAATAATTGATTTCCAAAAATATCGGGTCGAATTTGCTCCATAAACCATCTTTCCCGCGAAAGGGTGGGATACCGCTTTCTACAGAAATTCCAGCTCCAGTGAAAGCTGTGATGTGTTTAGCATTTTTGATAAGTTCAGCAGCCTTTTCAATCATTTAGAATTCCTTAAAAATTCTCGCTAATGATTTACCCGGCGCTTGAATATCTAAATCTAAAAAATATCCAAATGGTGTTTGAGAAGATTCATAACCTGATTTTTCTAATCTTTGTTCTGCACGATTAAACAGTTCTTTAGTTATTCCTTCGTTTGCTTTGCTCAAAGAGAGATGCGCAAAAGAATGCAGAACGATTTTGTTTGTATCATTCTTTTTGGCTGCCCATTTCAGATTTTTGATCATTTTAGTTTCTATTTTTGAAATATCATCTTCATCTTGTTGCTCAACTTGAATGAATCCAACCAAAGCATTTTCTATCTGCTTGTTCTCGGCAATTTTCTCCGCAGATTCTAAATTTTTGATGTTTGTTTTATATGCAAATTTATCTGCATATATCATTAATAATTTCATTTTAACACCTTTGAATTTTTAGATTATAATTTTCGACCTATTTCAAATCCTTGTCTAATGGCATCTTGTGCATTTCCAACTTCTTTGGCATCACCTATTACATAAACAGGCAATTTACCTTTTAACTTTTCTTCAAGAGGGTTATAGCTTCTCATTCCGGTAGAAACTACTATTATATCTATATCTTCAAATTGGATAGATTCTCCATTCCTTTCAGCATAAACAGTTCTTCCATCCACTTTTTTAATATGAGTATGGTCACTAAAAATAGTGCCATTTTTTTCCATCATATTGAGAGAAAGTTTTTTTGCAATTGCTTCCATATCTTCACCGAAATCGGTTGTTCGTTTCACAATAGTTATTTTATTACCTTTTGGTATTAAAGCAGTAGCAATATCAACGCCAATTAGTCCTCCACCAATAATGAGAATATTCTTATTTTCAGGTAAATTTTCTTCTAACAGGATATCAGCCCAATAGAATTTATCCAATCCTTCAATCGGGGGAACTGCTGGTTTAGAGCCGGTTGCCAAAATCACTCCATCATATTTATCAACATCTTCCGGTTTAGTAATTTCTTTGAAGATAATATTTACTCCTGTGGATTTTAGTTCTTTTTCAAAATATGGAATTAATTTTTCCATTGATTTTTTGTTAGGAGTAAGTGGTGCAAAAACAAATTGTCCACCCAATTCATCTTTTTCATAAAGGTCAACTTTATGCCCTCGTTTTTTAAGAATAATTGCAGCTTCCATTCCAGCAAGTCCTGCTCCGATAACAGCATATTTTTTAGGTTGTTTTGCTTTTTTAATTAATTCTCTTTCCTTTCCAACTTCAGGATTCACCAAACATTGCAACCCTTGTCCTGATTTCACTCCTCCCAGACAACCTTCACTGCAAGCCAAACAAGGAGCAATATTACCTTTTACTTTACCAAGATATTTTCCCACAAAATCAGGGTCAGCAACTAATGGTCTTCCGAATGCTATTAAATCAGCCATTTCATTATCTTTAATTTTTTCAATGTCTCTAATTTCATTGATTTGACCAACAGCAATTACAGGGATATTAACATTTTCTTTTATCTTCTTTGCCATATCCCAAGTTTTTCCTTTGGGCACAAACATATGTTGAAAATACCAAGGTGGCGTAGAACATACTGTTCCAGCAGAGACATGCACAGCATCAATCCCATTTTGTTCTAATATTTTGGAAAATTCAATCATATCAGAAAGTTTTATTCCATCTGGAGTCATCTCATCTCCGCTTATACGAGCAATTACAGGAATATCAACAGCTTGTTTAACTGCTTTCAATACCTCTAAAGAAAATTTGATTCTGTTGTCAAAATTTCCACCATATTCATCTGTTCTGTCATTAACAGCAGGAGATATAAATTGTGCTAACAAGTATCCGTGACCAAATTGTAATTCTATAATATCAAAATTTGATTTTTTTGCTCTAATTGCCGAATCAGCGAATAATTTTGTGATTTCTTTCATTTCTTCTTTTTCTAATTTTTTAGGAGTAGCACCGCCACTTTTACAGGGTTTATCAGTAGAAGAAACAAAGTAATTTCCAGGGATTTTAGGGTTTGCCATTCTACCAGGATGATTTAGATGAGCAATGGCTTTTGCACCGGATTCGTGCAAAACTTTTGTTAATTTCTGCAGACCTTCAATTTTATCATCGCTATCAATACCCAGTTGAGTTGGAATTTCTCTCAAACCTTTATCCATATAAAAAGGTTCTGGAGTAACTGCTCCTAAATATTTGCTTCTTTCTT